>CAJJOO010000170.1 GCA_905193395.1 uncultured Porphyromonadaceae bacterium | reverse complement strand
GTCTGAATCCTCAGTAATAAAACATCCGCCGGGCCGCCGGACGTTAATTGCGTCGCAGCGGCCCGGCGGTCTTTATGGTCAGTCTTATGTGTGACTTGCTCAGGCGTGCTGTTTCAGAATGGCCTCGATGTCGGACGCCTGGTGAACGCCCACGCCGCGCCATACGGGTTCGCCGTTTTTGAACAGAATCAGGGTCGGAACGCTCTGCACATGGTACTGCATGGCCAGTTCACGGTTTGCGTCGATGTCCACCTTCACAATGGTAGCACTGTCGCCAACGTGGCTCTTGACCTGTTCGAGAATAGGAGCCTGCATCTTGCAGGGGCCGCACCAGGTGGCGAAGAAATCGACCAGTGCAGGCTTATCGGAATTGATTATTTTGCTGAAATCGCTCATAATGATGTATGTATGTTTGTTTATGTAATTTCTGATAAATCTAACACACCCGGAGGCGCGAAAGTTCAAAAAGATTTGCCGGGAATCAGTTCGGGGCGGAGAGCATAATTGTTGCGCAGACTTTCAAAAGCCTCGGGATTGGCGCGGAGGGCGCGATTGTCGGCCATGGGGTCATAGCCGAAAGCGGCATCGGCCTGCGAAATGGCGTCGGGCACGTCGGGCACGGGGCAGGGAGCGCATTCCACGTGCGGCAGTCCGAAGCAATCGGTCATGGCGTCTGCCACCATCTGTGTCGCCCTCATCTTGCCGGGAGCGGAGTACCCGGCGATATGCGGTGTGGCAATCGAAGCCAGCCCGAGCAGGCGACGGAAAATGGCGGGGTCGCCCTCCCAGCAGTCAATCACCGCAGGACCGGTCACACCGGCTTCAAGGGCGTCGGCCCATGCCTCGTTGTCGACAACCGGACCGCGGGCGGCATTGATGATAATCGGCGCACGACGCAGCGAGGCGAAAAACTCGCGCGAGCCGAGGTGGAAGGTGGCATCCTCGCCATCGCAGGTCAGCGGAGTGTGGAAAGTGATGATGTCGGCCCGGCGGGCAATGTCGTCCAAGGTGAACCAATCGTCGCCGCCTTCGGTCCGCTGACGGGGCGGGTCGCAGCGCATCACTTTCATTCCCAGCGAACGCGCCCAGCGCTCGACGATTCTCCCAACATGTCCCACGCCCACGATTCCGATAGCATATCCGGCCAATGGACGGTTGGCCAGAGCGGCCAGCGAGGCAAAGACATACTGGGCCACTGCCGGGGCGTTGCAGCCGGGAGCGTTGGCGACGGTGATGCCGATTCGGCGGCAGAGGTCAAGGTCGATATGGTCGGTACCTATGGTGGCGGTGCCGACAAAACGCACGTCGCTGCCTTCGAGCAGAGCGGCGTCGCAACGGGTGCGCGTCCGCACAATCAGTGCGTCGGCTCCGGCAATCGATTCGGGAGTAAATTCCGCAGGGCCGAGGCGGCGGATGTCGGCCACAGCGCCGAGGGCGTCGATATATGGCACATGGCTTTCGGCCACAAGTTTGATTCTTTTCATAGACTGAGGCGCCACAGATACAGGGCGACGTATACCCCCACGATGGCCAGAACAGCGATATACTGGCGTTCGTAGCGGTGATTTACGAAATAATGGGTAATCTGATAGGCCGCGCAGACGTTGAGCAGCGGCAGATAAGCCAGAAGGTTGTCGTAGTCGAGCGCCATTGCCGCGACAGCGGCTACGGCCACCAGCACCAGGGCTCCGTTATATGCACGCGCACGTGCATTATAGGCAATGGTTTTCAGCACATTGGCCAGGACGGACGACAGCAGCATGAAGGCCGTGACAGCCGTGGCCGTTAGCAGATACAGGGCCGAGCGCATGTCAATGGCCTCGAAGATATTGGTGATACGGGGCAACCGCACATCGGCCACCGTAACAATACCGGTTCCGAATAGTATTATCCAGACCGTCGCCACGCCCATCAGCGAGGCCAGGAAAGCCCTCGGACCCATCACGCGCATCTGGATGCAGATTATCCAGAACACGGGCACGAACAGCAGGAAGCAGTATTGCGCCGCAAGTCCGGCCGAGAGCAGCAAGAACACGGTATAGACGGTCCGCACGCTGTCCGGACGGCTGTATGTGGAAAACATCATGAAAAGGCAAGCCGTAATGACCACGGTCACGACGGTACCGGAGTTCAGAAAGAGCACCTGGCGCGGCACGGCGGCCTGCATCACGGCGAAAAGTCCCACGGGCAGGTAGGTGATGGCGCGGAGTACGTTGTAGGCGCGGTTCAGCATCATCATCAGGACCATTATCAGCAGGTTGAGGCCGACATTGACAATCAGCGACACCGTCGGGGCCAGATTCCACGACGAGGGCGACGGCAGGGCTATTCCCTGGTCGCCCTGTGCGGGAAGCACATTGTCCAGACCGCCCGAAAGGCCGGCATACAGCGCGGCCACGGCCACCATGATAATGGCGGCGCCACGGCTGTGGAACTTGCGGCTGAGCAATTCTGATTTCATCGTGCGAACGTCAGCCCATGACGTCGCGGCCGATGTCGCGGCGGAAGGATATCCCTTGGAAATGAATATTGTCCAAAGCCTTGTAACTGAGATTCAGGGCATCTTGCAGTGTCGGCGCCAGAGAGGTCACGGCCAGGACGCGGCCCCCGGAGGTGACCGGAGTGCCGTCAACGCTGCGGGTGCCGGCGTGATATACGGTGACCGGGGCGCCGGGAGTGAGGTTGCCGGTGACGGGATGGCCTTTGGTGTAGGCACCGGGATAACCGTCGGACACGGCAATCACCGTGGCGGCGGCAAGCGGGGATTGAACGGCCGGAAGTTCACCCAGTGAACCTTTGGCGGCGCCTTCCAGCAGGTCCACCAGGTCGGATTCGAGTCGGGGCATCACAACCTCGGTCTCGGGGTCGCCCATACGGACGTTGTATTCAATCACCATGGGTTCGCCGCCCACGTTTATCAGTCCGAAGAAGATGAATCCGCGATATTCAAGACCGTCGGCGCGAAGGCCCTCGACGGTGGGGCGTATGATGCGTTCCTCGACCTTGCGCATGAAATCTGCGTCGGCGAACGGCACGGGACTCACGGCTCCCATGCCGCCGGTGTTGAGGCCGGTATCGCCCTCGCCGCGGCGCTTGTAGTCCTTGGCTACGGGCAGTATGCGGTAACCGCCGTTGCCGTCAGTGATTACGAATACCGAACATTCGATTCCGTCGAGGAACTGCTCGATGACAACATGAGACGACGATTCGCCGAACTGTCCGGCGAGCATCTCGTCGAGGGCACGGCAGGCCTCGTTGAGCGTGGGAAGAATCAGCACGCCCTTGCCGGCGGCCAGACCGTCGGCTTTCAGCACGTATGGCGGCTGCATCGTGGCCAGGAACTTCTTCCCATCTTCGGCCGTTTCGCGTGTGAAGGTGGCGTAGGCAGCCGTGGGGATGCCGTGGCGACTCATGAACTGCTTGGCAAAGTCCTTGCTGCCCTCCAGCGCCGCTGCGGCCTTCGACGGACCGGCCACGGCAACGCCACGCGCAGTAAAATAGTCGTAGATTCCGGCCACCAGGGGATCTTCGTTGCCGGGGACAATCAGGTCGATGCTTTCATCATCGACCAGGCGCGCCACGGCGTCAAAATCGAGCGGACTTATATCGGAAACGTTTGTACCCCATGCCGATGTACCTCCGTTCCCGGGGGCAATCCACAGGTGGCGGCAGCGGGGCGATGATGCGATTTTACAGGCCAGGGCCGATTCGCGGCCGCCGGAACCCAGCAGCAGGATGTTGAGACTCTTCATTGTATTGACCGGTGAGATTTGATGTTACGTACGTTGATGTTAATTTTCAGTGCCGCCCTGGGCGCCGTCATCGGATTTCTTTTTCCAGCCGCGGCTACGCATCACCGGGCCGCGGAGGCCGGGTTGCGTCGGATTGTTCACGATTTTACGCAGGATGTAGGGATTGCGGCGGCGTGCTAGGGGATTTTCCGGTTCGGATTCGGGCTTGCGGTCCCGGTCGCGGTCGCGGAAAGAGTCGCGGCGACGGTCACGACGCTCATCGCTGCGCGTGGCCTTGGGCTGGGCCTCGCCACGGCCGATACGGCCGCCGGCGCGCACGAAATTCTTGCGGTCGCCGTCGAAAATCACATATTCGCGCAGCGAACATTCCAGGGAGCCGTTGTAGAGCGTCGTGCGACTGCTGGGAGCCAGTCCGATGCGGGCGAAATATTCGTCGCGGTAGCCTATAATCCAGGCGTGATAGCCCGTGAAGACGTGTTTCAGCACCGTGCCGATTGATTTATAGAGGGCGTCCATGTCGTCGACGCTGATGCGCTCGCCGTATGGGGGATTGGTCACCAGCACACCGGCGGGCTGCGGAGCTTCGGTCCACGAGGCGATTCCGCGGCGTTCCAGTTCGATGTAACGGCCTACGCCGGCGTTCTTGATGTTCTCGCGGGCAATCTCAATGGCGCGCGGCGAGATGTCGGCGCCGTAGATTTTGTATTGAGGCTC
>CAJJOO010000169.1 GCA_905193395.1 uncultured Porphyromonadaceae bacterium | reverse complement strand
TTCTTTGGTTGCGGGCCAGGGTGCATCTTCAAGTTTCGATGCCAGTTCAAGTGTCCAATACATAGTATGGTTGTTTTGTGGTTTTCCGTATGTTTGTTACTTATGCCCTGCGGCAAAAGTGCCGCAAAGATACACATTTTTACTATGTCGTAACAATCTTCCGGAGCAAAAATTTGTGAATGGCGTTGCAGTTTGTCGGTTAATTATGTTTTAAACCTTGTAATTTACTGATAAACTGCACGTTGCTGTCACACATTTTTATCCCAGAATATTTCCTCGCACCCGTTGGCGGCGTTGATATGGCGCGAGAGGACAAAGAGGTAATCGCTCAGGCGGTTGATATAGTGGAAAACGAAGGGGGCGACAGCGGTGGTGGCGGCCAGGTCGTGGATGCGGCGTTCGGCGCGGCGTGCCACAGTGCGGGCAATGGAAGCGCGAGCGGCATCGGGATGGCCGCCTGGCAGCACAAACCGGCGCAGAGGGGGTAGGGCGGAGTCAAGGCTGTCGATGGCCTCTTCCAGGGGCTTTACGCCCTCGTCGCCGGGCAGTTGGGGCTGCCATGGCGAGGTGGCTTCGGTGGCCAGGGCCGCGCCGATGTCGAACAGCCGGTGGCTGACGCCGCGCAGTACGGTCTTCTGCTCGTCGTCCACCGCAGCCGACGAGGCTAGCAACCCTATCCATGAGTTCAGTTCGTCAACCGTCCCGTAGGCGTCGAGGCGGATATCGTTTTTGGCCACGCGGGTGCCTCCGACCAGCGATGTCGTGCCGTCGTCGCCGGTGCGCGTGTAGATTCGGCTTTTTGTCATTTTACGGCTTGTAATTGTTGGAGAAAGGCTATGAAACGGTCCAGGGCCTTGGTTATCTGGTCGGGAGTATCGACGATGTCCAGAATTTCCATTCTGTCGGCGGTCATCAGTCCGCGCTCGATCATGCGTCGGTACTGGTCCAGCAGCGGGTCATAGAAGCCTTCGGGATTGTAGATTATAATACGCTTGTCGCGGTGATGGGTGAAGTTGATGTATGAAAACGAGGTGGCGAATTCGTCCAGGGTGCCGTAGCCGCCGGGAAGCACCACAAAGGCGTCGGCCAGCAGTTGCATCACACCCTTGCGGTCGTTGAGGTCGGAGGTTGGCACCTGCACGTCGTTGATTGAAGCGGCACGGTCGGCGCGGCGCATAGGCACTACGCCCACCACGGTGCCACCGGCTTCCTTGCACGCGCGGGCCGTGACGCTCATCAGGCCGGCGTCGACGACGCCATAGACCAGTTGTGCGCCGTGATTTCCAATCCAGCGTCCGGTGATGCGGGCCGCCTCCTGCCATTCTTCGGGCAGCGAGTCAACGGAACTGCAATATACTGCGATTTTCATGTCTTGATTCTGTCGTAGGTATGTTATTGTAAAAAGGCAGGTCCGGAGGAAGGTGATGAATGGTGGCAGTGCTTAATCAATATAAATACATTTCATAAGCATAATTTTCCTCCGGACCTGCTGTTTTATGTCGATTCAGCGTGGTAATCAGTAGACAACCTTGGCCGAGTGGCCGTCGGCGGTCAGAATCACCATACCGTGGCCGTCGGGCAGTGTGATGCTGTCGCCGCTGCCGGTAGCCAGTACGCGGCCCTGAAGATCGCTAACGGTGATTACCTCGGCGCCGGCAGCCAGGCGGGCCACATTGCCCTCGACAGTGATGGCGGGAGCGTCAGAACCGTCGGCCGTGATGTCGGTCACGCCCTTTTCGAGGTCGTAGTTCATCACGATGCGAGGCAGTTCCAGGTGGCTTTCCGTTCCTACGGGATCGCCGATTTCAAAACTCAGTTCGAGAATTGTCAGCGGGAAGATAGTGAGGTCGGTGGCGTCAAACAGGTCGGCGATACGGAACTGCAGGTGGTTGGTCTCGCCCTTGGCTATGTTCTCCAGCGTTGTGGTGATGGGGCGGGTGGCGTTGGCTGCCTGCATGCGCAGGGATACGGACTTGATGGTTGCCTGACCGGGATTGAGGTCGAGTTCGATGGCCTCGGGAATTCCGTATGTGGCCTGCGAGGGCTTGATGGCCAGTTTGGTGCCACGTGCCTTGGACACGGTATATTTGATGTCGAGACCCTGTTCGAGGGGCAGAATTGTCAAATCTTTCAGTGTCGAGGCTGTAAGCGACCACGAGTCAATCTTTGTCGCGTCGAGCAGCGGACGGTAAATGCCGTCGTTGTTTTCGACAGTCACCTGCTGTGCCACGGCTAATTCGCCGACGTTACCGTTGACGGTCGTGGTACCGTTGGCCACGGCGGTAATCACGCCGAGGACCGAAACGGTGGCCACGGGGTCGTCCTCGCTTGTCCAGTCGAGGGCCGAAGGATTGATATCGAGGTCGGTACCTTCAACGGTGGCATAGAGACCTATGGTATAGGGATGGCGGTTGTCGATGATTACGTTCTTCGACTTGGCCATGACATTGTCCACGGGAGTCACCTCAACGGGGATTGTCACCTTCACGTCGCCATACGAGGCTGTCAGGGGATAGTAGCCTGCGGTGGCGGTGCACAGCGTGTGGCCGTCGGCGGTGATTTCGCCCAGTTCGGGCGGGCACGACAGGGTGAAGTCCTTGAAATCGATATCCAGGGCCAGGCCGGCGGCGTTGAAGGCCATGATGCGCGGCGTGTAAAGACCCAGAGCAGAAACCTTGGGTGCGAAATCATAGAAACAGAGCGAAGCGACCTTGCTGTCCTCTGGTGCTTCCAGGACGGCATAGATTGCGTTCGACACGGCGCGTTCGCGACCGTCCGAGCAGTCGTTGCGCACGCCCAGGGCGTCGGTGAACAGAGTTGCGGAACCGCCGCCGTCAAGGTTCACGGCCTCGTGACAACCGGCGTATATCAGCAGGTCACCCAGAGTACCGGTAGTACAGCCGGCCGACGTACTGGAACGGCCGTCCACAACCATCATCACGATTTTGTTGCCGTCTTCGCTCACGCCGATACCGCAGCGGGGCTGGCGGGTGGAGGCGTCGCCGCGTTCGCCCTCGGTGTCGAGGTGAAGACCACCACCTACGTTCTTGGGATTACCGGACATCACGCAGGTAGGCACGATGGGGGTGCCTTCGGGCGTCAGGGTGATATTGTCCATCGTTACTACGTCGCCGGGTTTCAGACCGGCCACGAAATCCTTGGCATCTCCGCGGCCGAAAATCACGAAACCGTCCTCGGGAACCGTCATATCGCCGGTCGAACCGGGCTCGCTGGTAACTTCCAGGCGGTATTTGCAACCGGCCCAGAAATTGTCGCCCTCAACCAGGCGTGCGGTGACCTCGGCACAGTTGCCTGCCGCCCAGCCCTGATTGGACGAACCCCAGAATTTGGATGTATAAAGCGTCACGCCGTTGTCGGGAGCATCGTTGTTGATGGCCTTGAAGGCAACAGTCTTGTCGCCTGCCGTGGCGGTGCCTTTCTGGAAGTTCAGACGACACACGCGGGCGATACCCTCGACGTCAACAGAGAACTGATATGAACTGTTGGATGTACGGAACACCTCGCGGTCCACCACAAAAGCGTTGACAGGCGTTCCCACGATGCTCGAGCCGTTCGTTGCTTTGCCAGCAGGGAAATAGAAGTCGCCGTTGGAGCCTGCAAAATAGTGCAGACCGTCGTGCGAGTGGCTGCGTGCCATGTCCGAGGTGCATCCGTTGCCGGCAAGCATGTCGCGGCCGCTCAGGGCGCGGATTGACACGCCGGGAGTGGAAACATCAACGGTTATATAGAATACGTTCAGATTGTGCGCACCCTTCACACGCAACTGTGTGTGGGTGGTGCCTGGACCAACCTGGGTGTGCATCACTGTATCAATGGCATACTCCGTGCCTTCGAGGGTGATTTTCGAACCATGCTGCACGCCTATGGCCGGGATAGCCGCAACGGCAAGCATTGCAAATGGAAGTAAATAATGCTTCATGGTATCAAATAGTTGTTGATTAATATTTTATATAATTGCCTGAATCTATAGCAGCCGTCGCCGCAAGAGATTTTTGCAAATTTAAGAATTATTTAATTGCACGCAAAATATTATCTTAAAAAGAACAGATTTATTGTTCAATTAAATCACAACCTCCACCCGAATGATATGGGCGGAGGTTACAACTATATACTTTATCAACTATATACTTTATCTAATTTTCAGGATTGTTGCGGCTCTTGTAGGGGCCTCGCAGCGCCACGCGGCGTATCTTGCCGCTGATTGTCTTCGGCAGACTTTCCACGAATTCCACCACGCGCGGATATTTGTACGGGGCCGTAGCCTGCTTCACATGGTCCTGAATCTCGCGGGCCAGTTGTTCGGGATTGCGGTCTCGCCATTCCTTGGCCAGCACTATAGTGGCTTTCACCACCTGTCCGCGGATATCGTCCGGCACACCCGTAACGGCACATTCCACCACGGTCGGATGCGACATCAGGGCGTTTTTAACCTCGAACGGCCCGATACG
>CAJJOO010000168.1 GCA_905193395.1 uncultured Porphyromonadaceae bacterium | reverse complement strand
CAAGGTGGCATTGCCCATATGCAAATTGTCGACAAACGAGGTGAAATCGTTTTTACTGTCTTGATTCAGCAGAGAAATCGGTTTTACGGTGAGTTCATCGTTGAAGCCTACAATTCCCATAAAGATACCGTTGTCTTCCGGCAGCGGATTATCAAAGCCATCGGGGAAGATAATCAGGCAACGGCGGTCGGCACTTAAAGTAGTTGATTGACCAGTAGATTCATTGGTAGCGCGGAAATAGTTGCCGGGCATCTCGACCTGACCGTTAATCAGTTGGCCGTAGTAGTTTTCACTTTGGCCGTTTTCCGGGCACATCTGTTTAACTGTGATAGTAGTTCCACCAGCCGTAAGTGTGTACGGCTCAACATAAACCTTATTGGCATCCTCCGCGTGGATAGTTACATATACGGATGACGTAATAGAAAAACGGTATTTCCCGGGATTCCGAGTGGATTTCTCCATATCTGTGTACCCGGAAAGCGGTTCAGTATCTGAAACTGACCAAAGAGGATCTTCCCAATAGCCTTGGCCTATCTTCACCCAGTTCTCCGGTTCCGGGGTATAGCCTAAGACGCCGTCCGGGAACACAATCTTATGAACACATTCGGAATACTTACCATCTGAGGGAAAACTGGTAGCCGAGCCGGAACGTCTATTTGCAACACAAAAACTGCCAATCGGGAATTCGATGGTGTTGTCTGTTGTAATTTTGCCGTAGTAGCGGCTGTCCGAACCGTTTTCAGGACAGCGTTGAAAAATGTGAAAGTAGTATGCGTCCCAGGAGTCACGACAACATACAAAATACTCGAAATAGATTTCGTTAGGGTTCTCGGTATGCAGAATGGCATATACATTATCGTAATCAAATCCCAAAGGATTTTTAGAATAAGGCTGCATGCGGTACACACCCGGGCGGGTGTCAGAACGCTCGACGGAAACTTTCCATGTTTTGTTGAAATTTTTGCCATAATAGGCGGACCAACCTGTCAACATTCCTTCCGTCCAGTCCACCTGGCCGACTGGAGTCCATGTTTCGGCTGATGCAAGCCCTGTCCCGGCAAGCAACAGCATAAAGAGAAGTAATAGTTTTCTCATGTGATATGATTGTTTACGGTCCTCGCAGCCCCGAAAGACCATTCTGTAATATAACAGAAGCGTGGGCCGGATTGCCACACATTTGTTAGAAGGTCGTAGGAAACCTGAAGATGAAGATGTGGAAATAGCAGCCCACGCCTATGGCGCGAGAACCGCTTGCTTCCTTGCATCTTCGAAAATTTCCTACGTTTTCTAACACAAGTAAAAGCAATACGCTTCTATAACATGTCTGCCGTCCGTTTACGAACGGCGCCGCAAATATAAATATATTTTTTTAAAACAACTAATTTTTCAACTATGCTATTAAACATAGTCATATCATTTTATGCACAATATCTTCCTGTCGAGGACGGCAAGTCTGGATTTCAACGCCATCATCACATCGTGCTTGCCACACGGCTTTGGATACTATAAGGCCTCTTTTGCACAGAAAAGATAAATTAGCCTACTATTGGATTGTTTTCTGGAAATAATTTTTTAAATAGTAAAAACACCAACAGTTATGGCAACGATAAAGATACGATTCAGGCCGTCCACGGTCAAGGGCAAGGATGGCACTCTCTACTACCAGATTATTCACATGAGGCTGGTAAAACAACTATATACCGGCCACCGCCTTAAAGACAACGAATGGGACAGAGAGAGCGGGACAGTTATAATATGTAATGGCTGTGACCAATCAAGGGCCATGTATCTTTATTCAGTGATGGAGGAGATAAGGGACGGTCTCACAAAGTTGAAGGCAATCGCGGCACGACTCGATTCTTCAGGCAGTGCCTATACAGTGGAGGATGTGGCATCTGCATTCATCTCCCCGACTACTATCACGGGTGTGATATCGTTCGCCCGCAAACTGATCGATGACCTGCACAAAATGGGCAAAAAGTCGATTTCAAGACGGTATGAGTTGACCCTCAATAGTTTCCTTAAATACACAGATAAGGAAGATGTCGCATGGGATAATTTCAATTCCACATTAGTCACCGGCTTCGAGGAGTTCCTCCGCAATCGCGGACTCTGTCGCAACTCCACATCGTTCTATATGCGCAACCTGCGTTCCATTATAAACCGCGCCTCTGAGCAGGACTTTGAGGTGCCGCGTAATCCCTTCAAGCATGTCTATATGGGCGTTGACAAGACGGTCAAGAGAGCCGTATCGTTGAAGACCTTGTGCAAAATAAGGGATGTCAACCTCTCGGCTTACCCGCATCTTGACTTCGCAAGGAATGTATTCATGTTTTCCTTCTACACGCGCGGGATGTCGTTTGTCGATATTGCATTTCTTAGAAAGACCGATCTCTCGAACGGTGTCATAACCTATTTCCGTCGTAAGACCAGCCAGCAGATACAGGTCCGGCTTGAGAATCAGACCAGAGATGTGATGGAAAAACTCGGTGAGAGTGCTACATCTTATCTCCTGCCAATCATAGGAAACGAGATAGCGGACGCAGACAGCCAATATAGGATGGTATATCACAGGGTGAATCGGAATCTCAGGAAACTCGGAGAGATGCTCAAAATCGAGACTAAACTCACTCTATACGTCGCCCGTCATGCCTGGGCAAGCATCGCACACCACAACAATGTGCCTATATCAACTATCAGCAAGGCTATGGGACATGACTCCGAGACCACAACGCTCATATATTTGAGTTCGATAGACTCGTCAGCAGTTGACAAGGCAAATAGAAAAATAATGTCACTGATGAAAGGGGTATATGACGGTTAAAAGGGGGTTGGATTTTTTTGCTAAAAGGTAACTTTCTCTTTAAGAGACTGACACATTGCGACTGCAAAGTTACGCAATTTATTGGAAATAACGGAAATTGGAAGCGGATTATTTTAATAGTCCCTTGATTTTAGTTTTGCGAAAGTCCTATTATGCAGATTTGTAGTTTTGCGAAAACACTACAAATGAACCCGTCAGTCGTTAATTTTCAACACGTAAGCATCCGTGTCAGTCTCTTAAAGAGAAACTGTCAGCAACAATTACAAACAGACAATGGATAACAAGTGACAATCTGAACCAATCAACGATTTGGACCGATGGAGGTCATAATGCTATTCTTTTTTACACGTGCTTGTAACTGCTTGATGGATAGAGAGTTCTAAAATCAAGCAGGATTTGAGAAATTGCCTGTAACTCAAATATTTATGGTCGAGACTGCATCTGAGAAACAATGGTTCGCTATGCGCGACCTGTCCCGGCGCAACTCAAACCGGATGGCGCACCACGAACTGCGCGAAGCGGGCCTTGAGGTTTTCACCCCGATGACCGAGATGTTGCTCACCATCAGAGGTAAGAAGCAGAGGCGTGAGGTCCCCGTAATACAAGACCTGTTGTTTGTACACGAGACAAAAGAGAATCTCGACCCGTATGTCGCCAGGTATCCGTCGCTACAGTATCGGTACGCCCTCGGACGGAGAGCCAACGAGCCTACTGTCATCCGGGATGACGAGATGAGACGTTTTATAAATGCTGTCAGTAACACTGAGAATCCCAGATATTACATGCCCGGAGAACTGACCAGATCTATGTATGGTAAAAAAGTCCGGATAATCGGAGGGCCGCTTGACAAATATGAGGGAAAACTGCTCTCGATAAAAGGAATGAGGACTATGAGATTAATTGTGGAGATTCCTAACCTTATCGCCACCGCCGTGGAGGTTGCTCCACAATATATACAGTTCGTTTGAGAAATGTCTTTGCTTGGGAAGATATTCGGCAATACAACCGCGCTGGAACTGAAGGGGTTCACAGATTGGCATAGCCATATCCTTCCCGGTGTAGATGATGGTGTCAGCACTATTGATGAATCAATCGCCATTCTGTCACAAATAGAACAACTCGGAGTAAGAAAGGTCTGGCTGACGCCTCATATAATGGAGGACATTCCGAATACGACCGACATCCTACGTGAGCGTTTCAAGATGCTTCAATCAAAATATGGAGGCAACGTGCGCCTCAGTCTTGCATCCGAAAACATGATAGACGCTCTTTTTATGGAGAGACTTGAAGCCGGGGACCTTCTACCGATAGGAGAAAATGCCGATATGCTGCTTGTGGAGACTTCATATTTCAGTGCACCGGTCAATCTGATGGAGACTTTCGAAAGAATCAAGAGCAAAGGGCTGTATCCTGTCATAGCTCATCCCGAACGGTATAATTATGTAGATGACATGGAGCAATACAGAGAATGGAAGGCTGCCGGGGTGAGATTTCAACTCAATATCCTTTCGCTGTCCGGTCTTTATGGTATTGGCGCAAAAAAGAAGGCCTTTGACTTGCTCAAAAATGACATGTACGATTTTGCAGGGTCTGACCTGCATCGGGAAGCACATATATATTATCTTCGGAAACTACGGGTTACACATAGTCTCGCTCATCATATGAGCCGGCTCATATCATAATTACTTCTTATTCAA
>CAJJOO010000167.1 GCA_905193395.1 uncultured Porphyromonadaceae bacterium | reverse complement strand
GCTTGCGCTCATTGGGCGCTTCGTCATATTCAGGCAGTGGTCTTAGGGAAGTGTCTTTGGCCGGCTGTCCCTTACTTGACGTCGTTGGAGAGAGAGCTTTTGCAGATTCCAGGGCGCTTACATCATTTTCAGTCTCCGACAAGGCCCGTATAGGGCGGGGCGCGCTCATGGGTTGCACAGCACTCGAGCATCTCTCAATGGGCTCCGCTAACAATGTGCCCGATTATTTCGCTACGGGCGCCGGTTCTCTGCAGTCGGTGGAGCTGCCGTCAGAAGCGGCATCACTGGGCCGTTACGCCCTCAAAGGTGCGTCTTCGGTGACCGCTGTCAATCTTCCTGAAGGCATATCCTTGCTCAACGACCATGCCATGGACGGCATGACTTCCCTCAAAAGCATCTCGGCTGAAGATGTCGCGGTTGTTCCGGCTCTTGGAGAAGGAGTATTTGAGGGTATTGAGCAGGCTGAGGTACTTCTCACTGTAGGCGACGGTATGGTTGACGACTTTTCTGCCGCTCCGGTGTGGCAGGATTTTATGATTCTCGGAAAATCGGGTGTCTCCGTCCCCGATACCCCGCATACGCATAGTATTCGCGGACGCTTCAACGGCAAGATACTCGAAATCGAGACCGACGGAGACGAAATATCATGCGTCGAGCTTTTTGATGCCGCAGGGCGCTTCCTCATGTCATTGAAAGTTTCGGGTACGACGGCATACGCAGATACCTCGTCGTCCGATACAAATCTTTATATTGTTCGTTGCACCACAGCATCCTCTGCTGTCTGGTTCATGGTAATGCACTCTTTAATGCGTACATAATGGGAAAAAACAAACTCCGTAAATTCGCCGAGCTGGAGAATAATCCGCTCGTTCTTCAATATCCTTTCGGCCGTGTGCGCGATGGCGGTTTTCCGCTTCGCGGCCGCTGGCACGAAGATTTTTTTCATAACGAAAACCCTATAGTTCTCGAGCTCGGCTGCGGCAAAGGCGAGTACACCGTAGGACTTGGCCGCCGTTTCCCCGACAAGAATTTCATAGGCATCGACATCAAGGGCGCCCGTATGCACGCCGGCGCCACCACAGCCCTGCGCGAGGGTATGAAAAACGTTGCCTTTCTGCGCACGTCCATAGAACTGCTGGAATCTTTCTTCGCGCCCGGCGAGGTGGACGAACTCTGGATCACCTTCCCCGACCCGCAGATGAAAAAGGCCTCGAAGCGGCTCACCGGCACGCGGTTCATATCGCTCTACCGACGTGTCGCGGCTCCCGGCGCGGTAGGGCGCCTGAAATCCGACAGCCCCTTCCTGTATGCCTACACGCGCGCCATGGCCGCGCTGAACGGCCTCGAAATATCGATAGACACACCAGACCTGTACCATAGCGGCCTTGTGGACCCGATTCTCGGAATCCGCACCCACTACGAATCGCAGTGGCTGGTGCGTGGCCTCTCCATAAAATACCTTGTTTTCGCGCTCGACGGCAATGACTCCCTTGCCGAGCCGCCGGACGAGTTCGAACGCGACACATACCGCAGTTACTCACGCGGTTATATATCGGAATTAGATTCCTGAACCGTTAACCTCCACAAACGAAATGACCATCTATCCCGCACTGATCACCGACGCCCTCTCGAAGGTCCGTTATCCCGGCAGCGGCAAGAATATTGTCGAAGCCGGAATGGTTGAAGACGATATCCGCATCGACGGCAACAAAGTATCCTTCTCGCTCATTTTCGACAAGCCCACCGACCCGTTCATTAAATCCGTGGTGAAGGCGGCCGAAAACGCCATCCTCACCTTTGTTGGGCCGGAAGTGGAAATCGCGGGCAACATAGCCGTCAAGACGCGCCCCGTGCTGGTTACAGAGAAGGAACCCGTGCTGCCCGGCGTGGAGAATATCATCGGCATCTCGTCCGGCAAGGGCGGTGTGGGGAAATCGACCGTCGCAGCCAATCTTGCCGTGGCCCTCGCCGCCGAAGGATACAAAGTGGGCTTGCTGGACGCCGACATCTTCGGCCCCTCGATTCCCAAGATGTTCGGTATCGAGGACGAGCAACTGTATGTGCGCGAGGAAAATGGCCGCAACCTCATCATCCCCATCGAACGCTACGGCGTGCACCTGCTGTCAATCGGTCTGGTAATCGACCCCGGCAAGGCCGCTCTGTGGCGCGGCTCCATGGCCTCGAACGCCCTGAAACAACTCATCGAGCAGGGCGACTGGGGCACGCTCGACTATTTCCTCATCGACATGCCTCCGGGTACCAGCGACATCCACCTCACCCTGGTGCAGACCCTGGCCATGACCGGCGCGATTGTCGTCACAACGCCCCAGCAGGTAGCCCTGGCCGATGCCCGCAAAGGTGTGGCGATGTTCCGCGAACCCAAAATCAACGTCCCCGTGCTGGGTATCGTAGACAATATGGCCTGGTTTACGCCCGAGCCGCATCCCGACGAAAAATACTATATCTTCGGCGATAATTTTGCCGTGGACGCCATGGCCCGCGCCTACGATGTGCCCGTGCTTGCCGAAATTCCCCTTGTCGCCTCGGTCGGCGACCATAACGACGCCGGTTCGCCCGTGGCGCTTGACCCGACCAATCCCATGGCCCACGCTTTTGCTCATCTGGCACATGTGGTGGTGGACGCCGTCGACCGCCGCAACGACACCCTCCCCCCGACCGTCAAGGTCGACATTTCCGGCAAGTGATGAGATTCCTTGTCCTGAACGGACCCAATCTGAACCTTGTGGGAATCCGCGAGCCGGGAATTTACGGCAAGCGCTCCATGGCCGGTATAATGGACTCGCTGCGTGAGCAGTATCCCGACGATACCATTCTTTACCTGCATTCCAATCACGAGGGCGACCTTATCAACGCGCTCCAGACCCACGGACTGGGGCCGGGGCGCGTCGACGCCATTATCCTCAATGCCGGCGGCTACACCCATACGTCGGTTGCGCTGGCCGATGCCGTGGCAGCGATAGAAAGCCCCGTGATTGAGGTCCATCTGAGCGACGTAGACGCCCGCGAGGATTTCCGCCGCCATTCCTTTCTGCGCCCCGTCTGTGCCACCACCATCACAGCCCTCGGCCCCGCCGTATATTCCGCTGCAATAGAGTGGGTGAAAAAGGGTGGGGAATGTCAATAAATACCTTAATAATAATGTTGCCTGATGGTAATCTGATTGTTTTTGAATGAGCGGAATCTGAATTAATGATATTTTTCTTACCTTTGCAAATGGATGCCGGACGGATTCATGCCGGCCGGGATGCCGATTTATATCACATTATTCAATATTCAATTATCAAACATTCAATTTTCAAACCATGAAACGTCTTATCCTCATCCTCCTCGCAGTGGTCTCGCTCTCTTCGGTTTCATCGGCACAGATTGCCGGCAAACGAGAGGCCGCAACCGACACCCTTCCGGCAGCCATCGTTCCCGTACAGGGCGATATCAATATTTTCACATACTATCCCCTCGTGCCCAAATTCCGCGACATGTGGAGCCGCGGCTGCGAAACTCAACTGGTAAGAGTGACGCGCGGCGAGAATACTGTCTGGTATATCGAACTCAACTTTCTGGGCACCAAACGCTACGTCAGCCTTAAAGATGCCAAGGATTTCCTCAAACGCATCCAGGGAATGAACGATTATCTGGCTACGGTAAACCTCAACGATCCTTCCTGCATAGAACAGATCTTCATCGGTCCCGACGGCACGAAACTTTATTTCCGTACCGACGTAACGCACAAGGACGGCACCAACAAGACCTCGCAGCGCTGGGAACTGCTGCCCGCAAGCGCTCCGGCCCAGGCCTCGCTTGACCTGCGCACTCCCGAGGAACTGGTGAACATGTTCACCAAGGCCGTCGACGAGTCTACCCGTCTTTCCAAATAAACCGTCCTCCGGTCCGTCTGCAGCGTGCTTACCGTATACAAGGCTTCGGCAGGTTCGGGCAAGACCTATCGTCTTGCCTATGAATACATAAAGGACCTGCTGGGAATCCGTCGCACAGACGGTACATACATCCTCAACCATCCTTCGGCCACCTCGGGCGGAAGATGCAGGCGTCGCAGCCATTCACACATCCTGGCGATTACCTTCACAAACAAGGCAACCGCCGAGATGAAGAGCCGTATTATCCGCGAACTCGACCGGCTGGCCTCGCCTTCGTCGGCCGATCCGTCGGCTTATGCCAAAGATCTTTGCAAAGAACTGAACTGCGACCGTCAGGCCCTGGCCGAAACCGCAGGCAAAGCCCTTCGCGATATTCTCAACGATTACAGCGCCTTCAACGTAAGCACAATCGACTCGTTCTTTCAGAATATCCTGCGAAATTTTGCCCGCGAGATTGACCGCCAGGGCGATTTCCGCCTTGAACTGAGCACAGCCTATGTGGTGGGCGCCGCCGTTTCCATGCTGCTCGACGAAGCCAACGACCGCGATGGTGAAGTGGCCGCGCGAATCAACGACTGGCTGCTCGACGGGGCCATGGAACGTATGCGTGCCGGAACGGATTTCAATCC
>CAJJOO010000166.1 GCA_905193395.1 uncultured Porphyromonadaceae bacterium | reverse complement strand
TTCTCGGCTTCACACCCGAGAAGGCACAGGAGCAGTTCGGCTTCCTGATGAACGCTTTCAAATACGGTGCGCCGCCTCACGGAGGTCTGGCCTACGGTCTGGACCGCTGGGTATCTATTTTCGCCGGACTCGACTCGATACGCGACTGCATCGCCTTCCCGAAAAACAACTCGGGCCGCGACGTGATGCTGGATGCCCCGGCCGCACTGGACCAGAAGCAACTGGACGAACTTCATCTGGAATTAGCCCCGACGGAGGATAATAAATGACCACCTGCGGCGACATAATCACCGCGGTGAACCGCTATGCCCCGCTGAGCCTGCAGGAGAACTGGGACAACTCGGGAATCCAGGTGGGCGATGCGACGGCCGAGTGCAGCGGCGTGCTGTTGTGCGTCGACCCCACGGAGCAGATAATCGACGAGGCTGTGGCCCGCGACTGCAATCTGGTGATTTCCCACCACCCGCTGCTGTTCCGTGGTCTGAAAAGCATCACCCCGGCCACGGGCGTGCAACGCGCCGTGATGGCCGCGATACGCGGCGGCGTGACGGTGTTCTCGTCGCACACGGCAATGGACTCGGCCACGGGCGGCATATCGGCCGAAATGGCGCGCCGCCTGGGACTCGAAGCGCCGATTCCCCTGGTCCCGGGAGCGAACGACCCGACGACGGGACTCGGCGCCGTGGCCCGCGCGACAACTCCGCTCGACGCCGAAAGCCTTGTGACTAAAATCAAGGCCGTGTTCGGCAACAGCGTTGTGCGCGCGTCGCGCCTGAGGCCCGACGCCATCACCACCGTGGCCATATGCGGGGGTGCCGGCGGCGAATTCATCCCCGACGCCATCGCCTGCGGAGCACAGGCATATATCACAGCCGACATACGGTATCACGACTTTGTGGACCACGGCGACGAGATATTCCTTGTGGACATCGGGCATTACGAGAGCGAATGTTGCGCAAAAGACATTTTTTATCGCATAATTACAGAAAAATTTCCTAACTTTGCAGTCTATTATTCAGAGTTAGAAAACAATCCCATATCATATCTATAACCGTTATGGCTGCAGAAAAGAAAAACGATTCCACGCCTTCCGTAGAGAGCCGACTGAAATCGCTCTACGAACTTCAGAGCCTTCTGAGCGAAATCGACCGCATCAAGACCATCCGCGGCGAACTTCCCCTGGAAGTGAAGGACCTCGAAGACCAGATAGCCGGCCTCCACACCCGTATCGACAATTTCACCAACGAAATCAAGGAACTGGAAAAAGCCGTAAACGCTGAGAACGAAAAAATCAGCAATTGCCGCGGCCTCATCGAACGCTACAACCAGCAGATGGACAACGTGCGCAACAACCGCGAATACGACCTGCTGCACAAGGAAGTAGAATTCCAGACCCTCGAAATAGAACTGGCCCAGAAGCATATCGACAACCATTCGCGCGCCATCGAAAACCGCAAGGCAGACATCGAGTCGACCCGCCAGCGCCTAGAGGACCTTGAGCACATCCTCAAGGAAAAAGGCGACGAACTGGACGAAATCGTCGGCGAGACCCGCCAGGAAGAAGAAGCCCTGCGCGAAAAGGCCAAGACCATCGAGGAGAAAATCGACGAACGCACCCTCACGGCTTTCAAGCGTATCCGCAAGAACGCCCGCAACGGTCTCGGCATCGTCTACGTGCAGCGCGATGCCTGCGGCGGCTGCTTCAACCGTATTCCCCCGCAGAAACAGATGGAAATCCGCCTGCACAAGAAGGTGATTGTCTGCGAATACTGCGGACGCATCATGATTGACCCCGCCCTCGCCGGCGTGGAGCAGTAAGGGCACCACAGACTCAGTTATAAAAAAAGGTGTATCGAAGGCTGAACTTCGATACACCTTTTTTATTGGTTTTCAGATAATACCAGATTCGAGAACCATGCAAAAAACGGCCGCGGACCAATGTGCCCGCGGCCGTTGCTAAATATGGTATCAGAGGGTTCAGCGCTTGAGCACCTTTCGGGTGACGGTGCCGCGGCGTTCAATATAGATGCCGGGGACAAGCGCGTCTGCCGACACAGGCATGCCCTGAAGATTGAAGTACTCGGGGGCGGCGCTGTCGGCCTCAATGTCGCTGATACCGGCCGACGATGTCTTGGCGACCTGAACGTCGGAAGGAAGCGACATATAGTTGTAGAAGTTGCGCGATGTGCTGGCCGTAACCTGGAACGCATGGTCGAAGGCCGAATTCAGGTTCTTGAATTCATGTGAGGTTTTCTGAACGGTCACGACACCGAGAGGCGTGATGAGAGACTTGCCGGCAGGCACGTTCATCGTGATTTTAACATCGTCGATGAAGAACATCTGGCCGCTCTTGTCCATGAACGCGATGATCACATTCGACAGATCGGCGTCGGCGGGGACATTGGAAATGGTGATAGTACCCTTGTTGGTGCCTGCGACAGGAGTTTCGAGCAGTCCGGAAGCGATGGCCTGGGTATCGGTATAACTGTTCATGAGCATGGCGAAGATTCCCTCGCTCTCATTGAGACCGGCGGCGGAGAGATCGGCCACGGTGGTGACGAACGTACCCTCGACAACAATGCCACGACCGTCGTAGCACGAAAGGTCAAGGGCGGGCGTGAAGATAAGACCTGCCGTGCCGAGCCAGAAGTGCGTGCCGGTAGTGCCGATCATGCCTGCGGCCCACGCGGGCTGTGTGGCGCACCACGATATGCCGGTCCAGCCGGCGGCTCCGAAGTCCTTGGGCGACATCCAGTCGGTTCCCGGATTGTCGACAGAGCCTTCGGTGATACCGTCGAAGTTCTCCTCGAATACGACTACTCCTTCGAGATCCTTTTCGGGAGCAATCACCTGGCTGAGGCTTACGGTATAGTCGGTTGCATGGCCGAGAGGCTCCCAGGAAGCGGTGAAGGACGTCTTGGTGACGTTAGAAGGTTCGTGGCTCACGACCTTAAGCCCCGTAATGCCGTCGACCCATACCGAGTATGATGATTCCGACACTATATCTCCCATGAACGCCTTGACCGAGTATTCGTAATCGTTTTCAGGGACTATGCCGGTCACGTCGTATTCCGTGGTGTTGACGCGGAAGTCGTCGAGCAGTTTCGATACTGTACCGCGAGTGCGGTAGTGCAGCCTGATATCGTCGATGACGAAGTTCTTGGTACCCTGCTGGAGCATGGTCAGACGCACACGGGTGATGTCGTCGGTGAACGTCATCGGGTCGAGCGTATATACGCCGCCTTCACCCTCGTCGCCGAAGTTCGCGTAATAAAGGTTGGCCACATGGTCCCATGTGTCGGTCGAACTCTGGTAGAGTTCAACCTTGATGAGCGACATGTTGCCGTATTCGACTTCGTCGGGACCAACAGGCTTGGCCCAGAACGACAGGCCGTCGAGCGGCAGCGGCGCGTCGGCAGTCTCGATGAAGTCACCGACGGCGTCGAAGTAAATAGCCTTCGATCCGGAAGCCACCTGCGAGGGATCGGTCGTGGCGTCCTGCGTACCGTTGGAGGAGACGTCTATCTTCCAGCCTGCGGGATAACCGGGATTGGCGGTATCGATCTTCTTGCCGTCGGCGCTGAGGGCGAGGCCTTCGAAACCCTCGACAATCTCGCCGGTCTCGACTACCTCGGGGGCCTCAGTACACTGCACGGTCAGCAGGTAACCCTCGGCGCCCTGCACCTCGCTCCACGAAGCCCTGAATGCCGTGGACGAAAGGTTCTCAGCCGGATTGGCCGAAGGCTTGTCGATGCGGTCCATGCACAACGTGACCTTCACGTCATCAAGCACACATTCGCCTTCCTCACACGTAATCTGTATGTATGATTCCATATCGAGCGCGGCATGAGTGGAGACGAATGTGAATGTCTGCCACTGGTCGGTCAGCGGATAGTCCTCCTGGTCATCGCCGGGGCCGTAGTAGTCGTCGCACACAGCAACCCACATCGAAGCGGGAGCAGTGCCGAATTTCCTGGCGCGGAACGTCAGGGTTGCCGTACCGTTCAGCACGGCCGTGGGAGTGGTAAGGTTGCCGCCGCGCGACGTCTCGTCGTCAATCTTCCAGGGTTTGAGCACGATGCACCCTCCGGCCGGATAGACGCCGTTGCCGGTCCAGCCGGGCTGTGCGGTCAGATCGTCGGAAATGTGATAGTTGCCGTTGGCGGTGATGCACTCGGCAGGCGAGTCTTCAGTGCCGTCGGTGAACTTCGAGAAATCCTCCTGGAACAGGACCTTGGTTTCGGGAGCACGCGATGCCGGAGCCTGGGGCTGCGCAGCCTGACGCGCGGGCGGCGGTGTGATACCTTTCCGGAAAGGGACAGCGGCATTGGACTGCAGGACGAATGCAGCAGCCATTGCCAGTAAGTAAAGCTTTTTCATAGTGATAATTGATGCAAACCTGGTTTGCCTATGGTTAATAATTCGGTGGCAAAGATATCGAAATTCCGCCTTACTGCAAAACATCTGTTAACAAAAAGTGCAACAAAAAAGTCAATTTGTTATCATTATATTACTACTGGTGCGATAAAATCGCGTTA
>CAJJOO010000165.1 GCA_905193395.1 uncultured Porphyromonadaceae bacterium | reverse complement strand
GCGCCGGCACTGCCGGCCGCTCACTCTTTCCGCACCCGCGCTTTGTAATTTTGTCGCGGTATCGCTCTGCTCTTTCCGAACGGGAGATGCCGCCTAGATTTTTATGACAGAATTACAAACACATGGATACCGAACAACTCAACCAAATGCTGGCCGAGGACCGCCGTCGTGAGTCCCTCATCGACCGCCCTTACGACCCCCTCCGCGGCGACCCCGACGACCCCGGTCGTGTAGCCGTCGATTCGCCCGACCCTGAGCGTCCCCAGGCCTTCGTGCCTCGTGCCATGACGCTCGACCCGGCCTTCCCCTTGGCGCGGACGCTCCCCGACTGGGAACGTCTCCGCTGCCGCTACGACTTTGAATTCTGGTGCGCACGCTGCGTCACCGTAAAGGACAAGGCCTCCGGCCTCGACATGCGCATGATTCTCAACGCCGCCCAGCGCCGCGTGGCCCGCATCATGGAGGCCGACCGCAGCGCAGGCCGCCCCGTACGTCTCATCCTGCTCAAGGCCCGCCAGTGGGGAGGTTCGACCCTTATCCAGACCTATATGGCCTGGATTCAGTCCTGCCACCGCACCGGCTGGCATTCCATCATCTGCTCGCAGGTTAAGGACACCTCGGCCGGCATCCGCGGCATGTATGCCAAGATTCTCGACAATTTCCCCGAGGAACTCTGGCCGGGCGACTGTCCGCCGCGCTTCAAGCCCTACGAACGCTCGACCAACGTCCGCGAGATCACCGGACGCGGCTGCCGCGTGACCGTGTCCTCCATCGAAAACCAGGACGCCGTCCGCGGCGCCGACTTCGCCATGGCCCACCTTTCCGAGGTGGCCTTCTGGCGTCCCACGCCCGGACATACCCCCGAAGACACCATCCGAGCAATCTGCGGCTCGGTCGGTCTCCTGCCCGACACCCTCATAGCCATGGAATCCACCGCCAACGGCGTCGGGAACTACTTCCACCGCGAGTGGCTGCGCTGTGCCGACGGCCGCGGCGACAAACGCGCCGTGTTCGTCCCCTGGTACGAGATTCCGCTCTACCGCCTCGATCCCGGCGACCGCCGCGCCTTCGCACTCTCGCTCGACGAATACGAAACCTCCCTCTGGGACCTCGGCTGCTCGCTGTCACAGATCTACTGGTACCGCCGCAAGGCTCTGGAATACAATACCTCCGAGCAGATGATGGCCGAGTACCCCACAACCGACGACGAAGCCTTCGCCGCCACGGGCCGCGGCGTCTTCCCCCTCCGCGCCATCGAATCCATGCGCGAGGGCTGCCGACCCGCTGAAACCGGCGAATTCGACGCCGGGCGCTGGAATCCAGGCGCCGACGGAAGCGTCCACATCTGGGAACAGCCCGCCGAGGGCGCCTCCTATGTCGCCGCCGTCGACATCGGCGGCCGCACAGCCAGTGCCGACTATTCCGTAATCACCGTGCTGCGTGCCGACACCCCCAAGGCCGAGGTCGTGGCTCAGTGGCGCGGTCACATCGACCACGACCTCCTGGCCGACCGCGCCGTGGACCTCGCAACCTTCTTCAACACCGCCCTGCTGGTGGTCGAGAGCAACTCGCTCGAAGGCGCGGGCGGCGCCGGCCTCTACATCCTCGACCGTCTTTCCGACACCTATCCCAACCTCTACCGCCGCCGCGCCTTCGACGACCTGAACCGCGCCGGCACCACCCGTGTCGGCTTCCACACCAACCGTCAGACCAAGGAGATGATCATCACGGCCCTCAACGCCGCCATCCGCCTCGGCACCTTCGTCGAGCGCGACACCGCCGCCTGCGACGAACTCCTCACCTACGAGCAGCGCCCCGACGGCTCCTACGCCGCCAAGCCCGGCTGCCACGACGACATGGTCATGACCCGCGCCATGGCCCTTTACGCCGCCGGCGACATTCGCCGCGGAATCGCTCCGGCTGTCGTCTCACTGCCCGGCGGGTGGGAGACCCCACCCTACTGGTGAACACCGCGCCCCCGCAAGGCGTTTTATATCTGAGTCACAAAACCTATCCACAGCAATGTACTTCCCCTTCATCACCCGTCGCACACCGGCAACCGCCGTCGACATACCCGAACTGTCCTTCAGACCCCTGCGGCTCACCGACATGGCCGCAACCGAGGCCATCCTGCGTTACAGCGGCTCACGCGCCTGCGACTACACCGTCGGAGGCCTCTTCATGTGGGCCGACTGCTTCCGCTACCGCCGCTGCTTCCACCGCGGCACCCTCTTCATCAGCGGCGTGGCCGAAAACGACCCCGCCGTCACAGCCTTCAGCCTGCCCTGCGGCGACCTCCCCGTGGCCGATGCCCTCGAACTCATCGCCCGCTACTGCCGCTTCAAGGGCATCGCCCCCGTGCTCACGGCCGTACCCGAAGACCGCCTCGACGCCGTGCGCGAAGCACTGCCACGCGCCACCGTCACCCCGCTCGACGACTGGGCTGACTATATCTACGACGTCAACGACCTCGCCACCCTCCGCGGCAAACGCCTCATGCGCAAGCGCAACCACTACAACCGCTTCATGGCCGACAATCCCCGCTGGCGCTTCGAGGCCCTGACCCACGAGCAACTCCCCGAGGCCTCGCTCTTCCTGGCCGGCTGCGGCCGCAGCGCCGCCGACACCGCCCCCTCCGACGCCCCGGTCTTGCCCTACGAATCCTATGAGCACGACGCCTGCCGCGAGGTCCTGGCCCACTTCGCCGCCTATCCCTTCGAGGGCGCCGTCCTGCGCGACGATTCCGGCGAAATCGCCGCCTTCACCGTCGGCGAGGTCATCGGCGACACCCTCCACGTCCACATCGAGAAAATCAACCACAGCGTCAGCGGCGCCGGCGCCGCAATCTGCAAACTCTTTGCCGCCTACATGCTCCGCCGCCACCCCTCCCTGCGCTACGTCAACCGCCAAGAGGACTGCGGCGACCCCGGCCTCCGTCAGGCCAAGGAATCCTTCGCCCCCCTCACCAAACTCACCAAATACAACGTCGCCTTCAACCTCTGAAAGCGCCGACGTTAACCGCCGAAAAGCGCCGTTAACGCCATTTTGCAAAAAAACATTTCGGTTAACACAAATTAACCCGAATCATTTACATCCGCCCCTCTCAGACTCTAAATTTGCAACCGGATTATAGAACTAACCCTCAACACTATATTCCTGAGTCTCACACCATTCAACCAACCGACCATAAAACATTTCTTCCTATGAAAAAAAGTATATTCATCCTGGCATTGCTGCCGCTGTTGGGCGCATGTTCGTCCAACGACGTCGAACCACTGCCCGCCCCCTCCGGCGACCCCAATCAGACGCTCCACGCGGTTGTGTGCGAACTTCCGGCCAACGAAGCCTTTGCGAACAAGTGCATCAACGATTTTACCTTCGACTTCCTCACCGCTGTCAACGATAACTATTCTTCCGACCTTGTAAACACCAAACTCTCGGGTAATTTCGTCGTTTCGCCCGTCAGCGCCGCCATCTCTATGATTATGGCCGCCAATTTCGACGACGTAGACGGCGCCTTCCGTCTGTCTCTGGGCGATGCCCTCGGCCTGGAGGACTTCGAAGCCGCAAACTCGCTCTGCGGCAAACTCATCCCCGCCCTGCAGAACGAACACAACGGCGGTTGGTTGCGCATCGCCAACTCGATGTGGCATTCACCCCTTGTGGATCCACAACAGGATATCTGCGACATGCTCAACCAAACTTATGGAGCCGAAATTGCATGCGTTGACTTCAACAAAGACCTCGATGCCGTAACGAAAAGCATAAATGCATGGATTTCGCAGCGCACAGGCGGCATGATTAAATCCCTGTCTCTGGAACCTGCTACCTCCACAATAGCCTATTTCATCAGCGCGATGTTCTTCCAGAGCGGGTGGCTGACCCCCTTTGATTCCGCACTCACCACCGACACGACATTCCGCGGCACCAACGGCAACGCCAACGTGAAGATGATGAACGCCGAGTTAAAAACATACGGCGGAAGTCTGGATGGATACTCTATTGCCTCCATACCCTTTAAGAACGATGCCACCCGGCTCTATCTGATTCTGCCGCCCGAAGGAACCGAAATCAGCGAAGCAACCGCCCGCGTATTCGAAGAAGGCTTCTTTGACTCCCTCAAAAGGGTATGACAAGCGTGAATCTGAACCTTGCCTTGCCCAAAATCAACATCGCGGCATCCCTTGAAACAAGCGATCTCTTTGAAGCACTGGGCATCAGCGATGTCGGCTCTTTCAATCCACTGGGATGGCACGGTGAACCGCTGGGAGTCCTGGCCGCACAGGACATTGCCATGCAATGGGACGAGGAAGGCACCAAATTCGCCGCAGCAAGCGTTACTGACCTCGTTCTAACCCTTTCAGGCCCATCTAACACTTATCCGATGACCATGACAATTGACAGGCCCTTCCTGTTCATGATTGTCAACACCGATACCGGCACCTGTCTGCTGGCAGGACGCATCTGCAATCTCTAAGGACCGATTCGACAATAACGGGCGCATCCCAGCCCGCATATACATTCCGCCACACTGCCGGGC
>CAJJOO010000164.1 GCA_905193395.1 uncultured Porphyromonadaceae bacterium | reverse complement strand
TGTGTTTGTAAGGTCTGTTACCGCCAGTATGAATCGAGTTGTGCCAGAGGTCCCAGCACAAAGGGGCGCTCGTGCAGGCGCGGATGCGGAAGCCGCAACCGCGGGTGCGAGTAAGAGATATGGTCCACGTCGATTATGTCTATGTCGATTACGCGGTCGCGGTATGAGCCGTCGGGATTGCGGTGAGGCGAATCGGGAGCCATCGCCTTTTCAATGGCCTTTACCGTATCGAGCAACGCCAGCGGGTCCACGTCGCCATCAATCAGCAACAGAGCGCCGCGGTTCAGGAAACGGTGGGACGAGACAAAGCCTGCCGGGTCCGATTCCACATAATCGCTCAGTTCCATGCGGCGGGGCCGCAGGGCTTGTGCGACAAGGGCAACCGCCCTGCCGATAACGGCCATGCGGTTGCCCTTGTTTGATCCGAAATTGAGGTGGATGCGATGCATCAGAGCGTTGTGCGCGCCACTTCGACTTCCTCGTAACCTTCGATGAAGTCGCCCACCTTGATATCGTTGTAGCCTGCGATGGAAAGACCGCAGTCGTAGCCCTGAGTCACTTCCTTCACATCGTCCTTGAAGCGTTTCAGCGAGCCGAGCTCGCCGGTATATTTCACGATACCGTCGCGGATGAGGCGCACGCGGCTGGAACGCTTGATCTTGCCGTCGCGGACAATCGCACCGGCGATTGTGCCGACCTTCGAGATGTGGTAGGTTTCCAGTACCTCGGCGCTGCCGGTGATTTCCTCCTTGATTTCCGGAGCGAGCATACCGGCCATGGCGTCCTTGACCTCCTCGATTGCCTGGTAGATAATCGAATAGAGGCGAATCTGGATACCCTTGGTCTCGGCCATGCGACGTGCGGCGATGGAGGGACGCACCTGGAAGCCGACGATGATGGTATGGTCGTCGGCCGACGCCAGAACCACATCGCTTTCGGAAATCTCGCCGACGGCCTTGTGGATGACGTTGACCTGAATTTCCTCGGTGGATAGTTTGATGAGAGAATCGCTGAGGGCCTCGATGGAACCGTCGACGTCGCCCTTGACGATGATGTTGAGTTCGTGGAAGTTGCCGATTGCGCGGCGGCGTGCGATTTCCTCGAGGGTAAGGCCCACCTGGGTGCGGAGGCCCTGTTCACGCTGCAACTGCTCGCGTTTCGAGGCGATTTCGCGTGCTTCCTGTTCGGTTTCGAGAACGTTGAATGTATCGCCGGCCTGCGGAGCGCCGTTGAGGCCCAGAATCAGGGCCGGAGCCGAGGGGCCGGCCTCGGTGATGCGCTGGTTGCGCTCGTTGAACATTGCCTTGATGCGGCCGAAGTGGTTGCCGGCCAGCACGATGTCGCCCACGCGCAGGGTACCGTTCTGCACCAGCACGTTGGCCACGTAGCCACGGCCCTTGTCGAGCGACGATTCAATGATGGCACCGGTTGCGCGACGGTCGGGATTGGCCTTGAGGTCGAGCATTTCTGCTTCGAGAAGCACCTTCTCCATCAGTTCGTCTACGCCGATACCTTTCTTGGCCGAGATGTCCTGCGACTGGTATTTGCCGCCCCATTCCTCCACCAGATAGTTCATGGCGGCCAGTTCCTCCTTGATTTTGTCGGGATTGGCATGGGGCTTGTCAATCTTGTTGATTGCGAACACGATGGGCACACCTGCTGCGGTGGCGTGGTTGATGGCCTCGACGGTCTGCGGCATCACGTTGTCGTCGGCGGCAACGATAATGATACAAAGGTCTGTTACCTTGGCTCCGCGGGCACGCATGGCCGTGAAGGCTTCGTGTCCGGGGGTGTCGAGGAAGGTTATGTGGCGGCCGTCGGACAGTTTAACGGAATACGAACCGATGTGCTGGGTGATACCACCGGCCTCGCCCGCAATCACGTTGGATTTGCGGATGTAGTCGAGCAGCGAGGTCTTGCCGTGGTCCACATGGCCCATGACTGTTACAATCGGGGGACGCGGCACGAGGTCTTCCTCGGCGTCGGCTTCCTGGGAGATGGCGTTGGCAACCTCGGTGGATACATATTCGGTGGTGAAGCCGAATTCATCGGCCACAATATTGATGGTCTCGGCGTCGAGGCGCTGGTTGATGGAAACCATCACACCCAGGTTCATACAGGTGGCGATGACCTGGTTGATGGGCACGTTCATCATCACGGCAAGGTCGTTGGCCGTAACGAATTCCGTGAGTTTCAGTATCTTTTCGCCTTCGAGTTCGGCGGCATTCGCCTCGCGGACACGTTCGGCGTTGGCTTCGCGTTTTTCCTTACGCCACTTGGCGCCTTTCTTCAGGCCCTTGTCCTTGGCGGTGAGGCGGGCAAGGGTTTCCTTAACCTGCTTCGAAACGTCTTCTTCCGAAACTTCGGGAGTGACGGGACGTACGGGTTTCGAGGGGCGTGCCTGGCGTTTCTCCTCGTTGCGGCGATTCTGGGGCTGCGATTGTCCGCGGCCTGCCTGAGGCTGGTTCTGGCGGCGGTCGTCGGCCTGACGTCCGGCCTTTTCGATATCCACCTTGTCCTTGCCCACGATGCGCTTGCGCTTCTTGCGGTCGCCTGTGGCTTCGCCTGGCTTGGCGCCGCCGCGGCGGTCGTCCTTGCCCTTTTTCTTGGGGCGGGTGGTCTGGTTGATGGCGTCGAGGTCGATTTTACCCACGATGTTGAGCGACAGGGCCGGGCGCGGGGTATCGGGTGCGAACACCTCGTCGGCAGCCTTTTCCTCGGGCGTCTCGGCAACGGGCTTTTCGACGGGAGCCGGTTCGGCGGGTTTCTCGGCAGTTTTTTCAGCGGGCTTGACCGGTTTCGGGGCCTCGGCCTTGGGGGCTTCGACGGAAGGTTTGGGCGCAGGAGCCGCTGCCGCAGGCTTTTCAGCCTTCGGCTCGGCGGGGGCCTTCACAACCGGAGCGGCGGGTGCGGGTGCCGGAGCCTTCTTTACGGGTTCGGCTACAGGAGCGGCGGGCTTAACCTCGGCCTTCTCTACGGGTGCGGGCTTGGCAGGTTCGGCTGCCGGAGCCGTTTTCGCAGGCTCGGGCTTGCGGACCACGGGATTACCCTTGGCGTCGAGGTCGATTTTGCCCAAGATGCGGGGCTGGCGCGATGTTTCGGAGGTCAGCACCTCGGTGCGGGCCGGCTCCTTGGGCGCGGGGGCAGGAGCGGGAGCGGCGGGACGCACGGTTTTCTGTTTGAATTCTTTGTCGGGGGCGAATTTGCTCACCAGCAGGTCGACGATTTCCCCTTCCACACGGGTATTGGGGCCTTCCTCGATGCTGATGCCTTTTTCGCTCAGGAAACTGTATACGGTCGGAAGGCCGACGTTCAGTTCCCTTGCGAGGGTGCTGATCTTTGTTTTTGCCATATATTGCTGTTTGCTTCTATTTTTTATCTGTTTTTAATTAATGCCGGACGGCCCGTGAGGAGAGGGATTGAATCAGTCTTCGAACTCGGCCTTGAGCACGGCGATTACATTGTCGACAGTCGATTCCTCGAGGTCGGCCTGTTCCACAAGCATTTCGCGAGGAGCGTTGAGCACGTTCTTGGCCGTGAGACAACCGATGTTTTTCAGGGCCTCGATTACCCATTCGTCGATTTCATCCTTGAATTCATCGAGGTAGATATCCTCCTCAACCACGTCCTCGGTGTCGCGGAACACGTCGATCACGTAGCCGGTGAGCATCGAGGCGAGTTTGATGTTGAGGCCGTTTTTGCCGATGGCCAGGGAAACCTCCTCGGGGCGGAGAATCACTTCGGCTTTCTTCTCGTCCTCGTCGATGCGGATCGAGGTGATGTGGGCTGGCGAGAGGGCGCGCTGGATGAACAGCGAGGGATTTGCCGTATAGTTGATCACATCAATGTTTTCGTTGCGCAGTTCGTGCACGATGCCGTGGATTCGCGAACCCTTTACGCCAACACAGGCACCTACGGGGTCGATGCGGTCGTCGTAACTCTCGACGGCGATTTTTGCTCTTTCGCCGGGGATGCGGGCCACGGCGCGGATGTTGATCAGGCCGTCGTGGATTTCGGGCACTTCCAGTTCAAACAGGCGGCGCAGGAACTGCTCGCTGGTGCGCGATACCGTAATCTTGGGATTGTTGTTCTTGTTGTCGACGTTGGAGACAACGGCGCGGACGGTCTCGCCCTTGCGGAAGAAGTCGCCGGGAATCGACTCGCTCTTGGGCAGAAGCAGTTCGTTCTTGTCGTCGTCGAGCAGCAGGGTCTCGCGCGACCAGGTCTGATATACCTCGCCGCTGACCAGTTCGCCTTCGAGGTCCTTGAACTTGTTGTAGACGGCTTCCTTCTGGAGGTCGAGAATCTTGGACTGGAGGGTCTGGCGGAGTGTGAGGATGGCACGGCGGCCGAATTTCTCAAAGATGATTTCCTTGGTGTGCTCCTCGCCCACTTCGGCCTCGGGGTCGTTGTCGGCCCGGGCATCGGAAAGGGATATCTCGAGGTTGGGGTTAGTCACCTCGCCGTCGGGCACCACCTGCAGGTTCTGGAATATCTGTACGTCGCCCTTGTCGGGGTTCAGGATGACGTCGAGGTTTTCG
>CAJJOO010000163.1 GCA_905193395.1 uncultured Porphyromonadaceae bacterium | reverse complement strand
CCGCAGCGTCTTCCGTCTATACGGCTACAGCCAGATTGAGACACCCGCTATGGAAAATCTTTCCACCCTAATGGGCAAATACGGCGAGGAAGGCGACAAACTCCTGTTCAAGATTCTCAATTCCGGCAACTACCTGGCCGGTGTCGACCCCGCTCTCCTCGACGAGGAACACTTCACCCGTCTCACTCCGCAGATTGCCGACAAGGGTCTCCGCTACGACCTCACCGTGCCCTTCGCACGTTTCGTCGTCCAGCACCGCAACGACCTCCAGATGCCCTTCCGCCGCTTCCAGATCCAGCCCGTCTGGCGCGCCGACCGCCCCCAGAAAGGCCGCTACCGCGAATTCTACCAATGCGACGCCGACGTCGTAGGCACCGACTCGCTCCTCAACGAAGTCGAACTCCTTCAACTCATCGACGAAGTCTTCCGCCGTCTCGGCATCCGCATCGCCATCAAACTCAACAACCGCAAGGTCCTCGCCGGCATCGCCGAACTCATCGGCGCCCCCGACAAGATGGTCGACATCACCGTGGCCATCGACAAAATCGACAAAATCGGCCTCGACAAGGTCAACGAGGAACTCGCCTTCCGCGGCCTCTCGCCCGAATCCATCGCCGCCCTAACGCCCATTTTGCAGATTGACGGCACACTGGACGAACGCCTCGAGCGCCTCTCGGCCCTCCTCGGCGACAACCCCACCGGAGCCGCCGGCGTCGCCGAACTCCGCGAGGTGATTTCCGCCACCACGTCCCTCGGCCTCGATGCCGTCCTCGACCTTGACGTTTCCCTGGCCCGCGGCCTCAACTACTATACCGGCACCATCATTGAGGTCAAGGCCCTCGACTTTGCCATCGGTTCCATCACCGGCGGCGGCCGCTATGACAACCTCACCGGCGTCTTCGGTATGCCCGGCCTGTCCGGTGTCGGCATCTCCTTCGGCGCCGACCGCATCTACGACGTCATGACCGGTCTCGACCTCTTCCCCGCCGACCTCGGCGCCGCCGCCCGCGTCATGCTCGCAAACCTCGGCACGGCCGAATCCGCCGCCGCACTCCGCGTGGCCAAGCGTCTCCGCGCCGCCGGAATTCCCTGCGACCTCTATCCCGACCCGGTCAAACTTAAAAAGCAACTCGCCTATGCCAACGCCTCCGGCATCCCCTTTGTCGTGATTATCGGCGAGACCGAACTTGCCGCCGGCACCCTCACAGTCAAGGACATGGTTAACGGCACCCAGCAGACCGTTACCCTCGACGAGGCTCTTTCCCTGCTGGCCTGAGATTCCCTAACGGCGCCGCATAATGCCACTCTCACCGCCGCCTTACACTCCCGCGTCGCTGCTCCGCGAGATGCTGGCCGATTCCGACGCCGTCTTCCCCGTTCTCCGTCGCTTCGGCATCGCCCCGGCAGGTCTTGATGACTCTGCCGACGATATGTGCGCGCGTTCCGGGGCGGACTGCCCCACGTTTCTGGCGGTGGCATCCCTCGTCGCCGGCTGCCGCACCGACGGCCTCGTTCCGGCGCCTCGCCCCCTTATGGCCTACCTCCGCGAGGCCTATGCCGAAATCCTCGACTGCTCCCTTCCCGACGTGCGCCGCGCCCTGGTCAATTCCGTAGGCTATCCGCGCCTGGACGACACCTCTATCCGTGTCATACGCCTCTTTGACGAATATGTCGACGAGGTCAGTTGCCATGTGAACTATGCCGACCGCATCGTCTTTCCCTACGTCGAGCGCCTTCTTGACGGAACTTCCTCGGCCTACTTCCGCATATCCGATTTTGCATCCGGCCATCGGCCACTGCGTTCAAAAATCGACGGGCTCGCCGAGTTTTTCTTCGCCACGCACCCCGCGCCCTGCACTCCGGCGCTGGCACGCGCCCTTGCCGGCATTGCCGCCTGTGCCCGCGAAGTCGCGGCCCATTGCCGCATGGAATCCGTCTTTTTAGTCCCCGCCGTCGAGGCTGTCGAACGCCGCTCGCTCCCCGAGCGCGACGATTGCGCCCGCAGCGTCGCCGCCGGCGTCCCCGACAGCCGCATCACGCCCCGCGAAAAGGAAATTATCAGCCTGGTGGCCCACGGCCTGGCAAACAAGGAGATAGCCGACCGCCTTTCCCTCTCGTTCCACACCGTCACCACCTACCGCAAGAACATCAGCGCCAAACTCAACATCCATTCCACGGCCGCGCTTACCATCTACGCCATCCTTCAGAACCTCGTCGACCCCCGCAGCATCAAACTCAGGTGATTGAGAACTGATTAGAGTAATTCTGCCAATTCGTTCAACCGGATTCAAAAAAACTTTTTTCAAAAAATGCCTCGAAACTTTGCAGTTCCAAAATTTGTTTGTAACTTTGCAGCGCTTTAAGGCACACATGGTGAGCTTAGCTCAGTTGGTTAGAGCGTCGGATTGTGGTTCCGAAGGTCGTGGGTTCGACCCCCACATCTCACCCTTTTAACTGCACAATTTAACCCGTAGGGACGATTTTTCTGCCTGCGGGTTATTTTTATTCCTCTGCCATGGCCCATCTCAAGGATTTGCTTGATTCTTACGCTGCCCGATACAACGTCCCCGCCTTTGTCCTCGACGACCCTGTTCAGTTCCCGCGGCTCTTTTCGGACAAACGCGATATCGAAATTGCATCCCTCCTTGTTTCCACAATTGCCTGGGGCAAGCGCTCGATGATCTGCCGCAACGCCACCCGCCTGCTTCAGACCATGGAAATGCAGCCCTACCGCTACCTCATGGACGGCGAGTGGGAGTCGCTGCCCGACGCCAACATCCACCGCACATTTTTCAGCGCTAACCTGCGCCACTATCTCCGCGGCCTCCGCGAAATCTACCGCCGCCACGGCTCGCTGGAGGATTTCGCCCGCGCCTGCGGGGCTGTCGGCTCGCCCGAACCGGCCTGGGAACTGGCCCGCGGCATCAACGCCGCCCTCTGCGACGCCAACGGCGGCCGCACCGACTCGCGTTGCCTCCCCCTCAACCTCGATTCCACCGCGCTGAAGCGCCTCAACATGGCTCTCCGCTGGCTGGTCCGTGACGACGGCATCGTCGACCTCGGTGTCTGGAAAGCCATATCGCCGGCCTCGCTCTTCATTCCCCTCGACGTCCACGTCGGCAACGTTTCCCGTGCCCTCGGCCTCCTGGACCGCCGTGCCAACGACCGCCGCTCGGTCCTCGACCTCACAGCGGCTCTGCGCCGTTTCGACCCCGCCGACCCCGTCCGCTACGATTTCGCCCTTTTCGGTATCGGCGTCAACGCCGAGAACATTAACTTTGATGATTTGAAGTCATGAACGTCCTTCTTCAGGTCGACCGCCTCACCAAAAGTTACGGCGACCGCATGCTATTCGATTCCGTGACCTTCGGCGTTGCCGAAGGCGACAAAATCGGCATCGTCGCCAAAAACGGCACCGGAAAGTCGACCCTCCTCTCCATTATCGCCGGCGACGAGGATGCCGACAGCGGTTCCGTAATCCCCCGCAACGACCTACGCGTGGCTTTCATGCGACAGAAACCGGTCTTTCCGGGCAATCCATCTGTGGCACGGGCCGCCCTCATGGGTGCCGGTCCCGTCGCCGCCGTCGTTCTCGACTATGAGGAAGCCCTTGCCTCCGGCGATGCCGATGCCATCCACGCCGTCTCGCGCCGCATGGACGACGCCCACGCCTGGGACTATGAGGACCGCCTCCGCCAGTTGCTCTCCCAACTCGGCCTGGACGACCCCGCCGCCCGGGTCGACACCCTTTCCGGCGGCCAGCGTAAGCGTGTGGCCCTCGCCGCCTGCATCATGAGCGAGCCCGAACTCCTCATCCTCGACGAACCCACCAACCACCTCGACATCGGCGTAATCGAATGGCTCGAAGCCTACCTGAAACGTTCGCGCGTCACCCTCTTGATGGTCACCCACGACCGTTACTTCCTGGACCGCGTCTGCAACCGCATCATCGAAATCGACAACCGCACCATCTACACCTACGACGGCAATTTCGACTACTACCTGCGCCGCCGCGCCGAGCGCATCGAGGCAATGACCGCCGAACTGGCCAAGGTCCGCAATACCCTCCGCCGCGAGCAGGAGTGGATGAGCCGCCAGCCCCAGGCCCGCGCCGGCAAGGCAAAATACCGCATCGACGCCTTCTACGAACTTCGTGAGCGCAGCCGCAACGGCATACGCCCCGAACGTAACGTCGACCTCGGAAACGGCGCCTCGTACATCGGCTCCAAGATTTTCGAGGCCCGCGACATTTCCAAGGCCTTCGGCTCCAAGGTCATTCTCCGCGACTTCTCCTACACCTTCGCCCGATATGAGAAAGTCGGCATCATCGGCGTCGGCAAATCCACCTTTATCAAGATGTTGCAGGGTCTTGTTCAGCCAGATTCCGGCACCTGGGACGTCGGCACCACCGTCCGCTTCGGCTATTACAGCCAGGACGGCATCGACTTCGACTCGCGCAAGCGTGTCATCGATGCCATTACCGAGAAAGCCGAGGAAATCGACACGGGAGCCGGGACACTCTCGCCCATGCAGTTCCTCAACCGCTTCCTTTT
>CAJJOO010000162.1 GCA_905193395.1 uncultured Porphyromonadaceae bacterium | reverse complement strand
GGTATCGGTCATGTGCGGCGGCATTACTACCACGAATCTATGTCCGGAATAGCGGCAAAGCAAGCGGCAGACGGAATCGCCCACCTGCACACTGCCTCCGTTCCGCAGAATCGTGCAATTAATCAGAATATTCATACCTGTACCTATATCGGCCACAAAGTTAATATAAAAAAAGATAAAATCCGGCATGAGAACGCCTATTTTTCCATCTGCAAAAGCGTTATAACACTAAAAAAGACGTAACTTTGCCCAATAATCTTCATAATACAGACAACAAATCATGAGACTGGACGGACGACGGACAAGCAGAAATGTCAGCGACCGGCGCGGCTCCACCGGACGCCGCCTGGGTGTCGGTGGTGGAATTGTCGGCGTGATTCTGATAGCCGTAGTCACCATGCTGGGCGGCGGCGGGGTCGGCGACATCTTCAACAATATACTCGGCAGCGGCGTTTCTGCCGGAAATCCGCAGAGTGAATACGTCCCCGACGCCGAGGACACCCGCCTGGCCGACCTGGCCTCGAAGGTTCTGGCCGGGACCGAGGACGTATGGACCGAGGAGTTCCGCAGGCGCGGCTGGGGCGAATACGAGTGTCCGCGGATGGTTCTCTACACCGGCTCGGTAAACACCGGCTGCGGACAGGGCACCTCGCAGGTGGGGCCGTTCTACTGCTCGGCCGACCAGACCGTCTACATAGACCTCGACTTTTTCAAGGACATGGAACGCACAATCGGAGCCGGCGGCGAGTTCGCCTATGCCTACGTCATCGCTCACGAAGTGGGGCACCATGTGCAATACCTGCTCGGGATTCTGGGCCGCGCCCACCAGGCCATGAGCCGGACAAACTCCGTCGAGGCCAACCGCATCAGCGTCAGACTGGAACTTCAGGCCGATTTTCTGGCCGGAGTCTGGGCCAACCGCGACAACGAGATGTTCAACTCCATAGAACCTGGCGACATCGAGAATGCCGTTGCAGCCGCATCGCGCATCGGAGACGACTACCTGCAACGCAAGACAACCGGCCGCGAGCAGCCCGAGACCTTCAACCACGGCCGCTCGTCACAGCGCGTGGCGTGGCTCACAAAAGGCATCCGCACCGGTGACCCCACACTCGGCGACACATTCTCACCTGATTATGACAGTCTCTGACAGCGATATAAAGTACATGCGCCGGGCGCTGGAACTTGCCGCCCTCGGCATGGGCAGCACCTCGCCCAACCCAATGGTCGGAGCCGTGATTGTGGCTCCCGACGGCCGGATTATAGGCGAAGGCTGGCACCGCCGATACGGCTCGTGGCACGCCGAGGTCAATGCAGTCAATTCCGTTGCGCCGGAAGACCGGCATCTGCTCCGGCAAAGCAGCATCTACGTAACCCTCGAACCCTGCTCGCACTACGGCAAGACGCCGCCGTGCAGCCGTCTGATTATCGAGACCGGGCTGCCGCGGGTGGTGGTGGGCGCCGCCGACCCCTTCCGTGAAGCCGCCGGGCGCGGCGTGGCCATGCTGCGACAGGCCGGGATTGAGGTAATCGAAGGCGTCCTGGCCGACGAATCCCGCAGCCTGAACGCCAAGTTTATCACTGCCCACGAACAGCAGCGCCCCTTCGTGACCCTGAAATGGGCACAGTCGGCCGACGGGTTCATCGACAGCGACCGCCCGCAGGGGCATGCCGAGAAATTCTCGACGCGACTGACATCACTAATCTGCCACCGGCAACGTGCGCTGCACGACGCCATCCTCACCGGCTCCGGGACAATACTGGCCGACCACCCGCGGCTCGACTGCCGTCTGTGGCCCGGACGCTCGCCACGGCCTGTAGTAGTCGACCGCCGCGGACGCCTCACTCAGGCCGACGTGCCACCCCATACCCTGTTGCTGCACGATTGCGACAGCGTTCCCGACCTGCTCGCCCGCCTGTATGCGGAAGGCATCACGTCGGTGCTGGTGGAGGGCGGAGCGCAGATGCTGCAATCGTTCATAGACTCCGGACTTTGGGATCAGGCACGGGTCGAGACGGCCTCGCGCGTCCTCGGCGCCCACGGCACCGTCCGCTCCCCGCGGATTGACGCAAAACCGTCCGCAACCGTCAATTTCAGCCACGGAAAGATGGAGCATTATGCCAACAACCTGCTTTTGACCGACTGCCCCGGAGACATCATTCTCCGTTAAAAACCTATAAAAAATCATACTTTCGCCGTTTTTAGTAGCCACGAATAGCCCGAAATCTAAGGTTAAGTTATAACTTTGCAAACTGAAATATTTTGTTCATCATGATTAGAAAACTTGCAATAGGTTTTGCTACGATAATGTGCTGCGCCGGCTTTTTAGCCTGTAATTCAAGCGTGGAGCCGATTCAGAGCACCTCGTCCTGTGCCGCGGTAAGGACATTTTCGTTCCAGCCTGACAAAAAGATAATGCCCCGGCTCGACTCGGTATTCTTCTCGATTGACCTTGTCACCGGCCGGATTTTCAACGCCGAACCTATGCCCTACGGCACCGATGTGACCCGTCTGGTGCCCGTTCTGACAACTTTGGAAGGCGTTTCCTCGGCCACTTTCACCGTGACACGCGCTGGCATGGCCGACACGGTCTACAACTACGTGACCAGCATGACCGACTCCATCGACTTCACCAATCCCGTCCGCCTCACCCTGGTGTCGCTCGATGGCCTAGTGACGCGCGACTATACGATATATGTAAACGTGCACAAGGAAAAGGCCGACTCGCTGACATGGAGCCAGGTCGACCGCCGCACTCTCCCCACCAGCCTCGGCATCGTTTCCGGCCAGCGCACCGTGCGCTTCGGCAACTCGCTCCGCTGCCTCACCACGGCCCGCGGAAAATACTGCATGGCTAGCCTCGAGAACGATATCAACGACCTCAACGGCGCGACTGCCGACCTCGGACAGTGGGACCTGCGTGACGTTAACTTCGGTTTCGCTCCGCAAATCAGTTCCTTCGCCGCCACCGACGACGCACTTTACATTCTCAACGAGGAAGGCGAACTCTACAGATCTACCGACGGACAGGCCTGGACATCGACCTCGCTGCAATGGCATTCAATCTACGGCGCCTACGGCAAGACCCTGCTGGGCTCCGTACAAACCGCCGACGGCTGGAAGATACAGACCTATCCCTCCGGCGAAACTACCGACCTGCCCCAGGGCATGCCCGTGGCTAAGACTTCGGTACCTGTTATCTATAACTTCCAGATGAGCGACGTGCCCCAGATGCTGATTGTCGGCGGCCGCAAGGCTGACGGCTCTCTGAGCACCGACACCTGGGGCTACGACGGCCGCACCTGGATGAAGATTTCCCGCCGCGGCCTGCCCGAAGGCCTCCTAACCCCGGCCGTGGCTCCCTATTTCATGCTCGAATACAACAAGGACTGGACCAGCGACATGATTCCCTCGCTGATTGCTATCGGCGGCCAGAAAGCCGACGGCACCGTATCCCGCAAGGTCTATATTTCCGACGATTACGGTATCACATGGAACGAGGCCTCCGACCTCCTCCAGTTGCCGACATACATCCCCTCGCTCTACGATGCACAGATGTTCACCATCTCGCGGATTCTCACAGGCGACATCCTTCCGGCCCGCATCTCACGCCCCATCGAGAAATGGGACTGCCCATATATATATATGTTCGGCGGTGTGCTTGAAGACGGCCAGACCTCGAACAATGTATGGCGCGGCGTGATAAACCAATTCAGTTACAAGCCCGTAATGTGAGCCGATGCTGAGACGCTGCCTGATTATCGCCCTGTTTGCCGCATGCCTTCCGGTCGCGGCCCGTGCCCAGGCACAGGCCGCCGTAGCGCCTTATAAATTCGACATCGGCCTCGGGCTGGGCATGAGCGGATATCTCGGCGACGCCAATTCCGGGAATCCCTTCCGTCATCCCGGATTCACCGGCGACATTGCCGGCCGCTACATTATCGACACCCGCTGGGCCCTCCGCGCCTCGCTCTCGATGCTCGGCCTCAGCGGCAACACAGCCGACACCAACAATGTGCTGCCCGACGGCGTCAACTACGAATTCACATCCACGGTCTACGACCTCACCGTGCGCGGCGAATTCAACTTCTTCCCCTACGGCATCGGCGAAACCTACAAACGTCTGCGTCGCTGGACGCCCTACCTGGCTCTCGGTATCGGCGTCAGCCTGGCTTCGAGCGGAGGCAACACTGCCGTCGCTCCTACCATCCCAATGGCTATCGGAGTGAAGTTCAAGGTCAAGGAAAGGCTGAACCTCATGGCCGAATTCAGCATGACAAAAATTTTCAGCGACCATGTCGACGGCCCCAATATCGCCGACCTGAACCTGATAAAAACCGATTTTTACAAAAATACCGACTGGGCATCGCGAATCACCATAGGCATTTCCTATGAATTCGGCAAACGATGCGAAACCTGTCATTACGTTGACTGACAAATGGAAACGACTCTCGACCCAACCCGCATACCAGCGCATGTCGCCATTATCATGGACGGCAACGGCCGCTGGGCCAAGGCCCGCGGCCTCGACCGCTCGGCCGGCCACGTCGAGG
>CAJJOO010000161.1 GCA_905193395.1 uncultured Porphyromonadaceae bacterium | reverse complement strand
AAACTTTTATGGGCTTCATAAGTTTGCTATTTATATTGATAACAATTCAAATTCCTGATTTGATTAAAACGAGAAATGAGCCTTTACTTTCAGAGTTTAAGCCCGGAGTCGCGGAGAATGTTTTTCAGCGTTCCCCGCTTGACATCTTCGCTCCCGTGATTGCTGGTGGGGAAAGTCTTTCCGGTGATGGGGCTGAACCATGCGGGGTGTCCGGCGATCTGTTTTCCCTTTCCAAGAGGATAGCAGCCGATCTCTCGAAGGAGTCTGTGCAGTTCGCTGTATTTCATGTCTCGTCTTCAGATTTGATTGCAAAGATAATGCTATTGTTTTTAATAGCAAAATTAAAATGAAAAATTATCATGAAAAAATTGTTGGAGGAGTCAGAGGGTTGGTTCTGTGGGGCCGGGGCGGAGGATTTGGGGGTCGTCGGGGTCGGTGATGTCGATGACGGCGGAGGGGACGGTGTCGCCGGGACCGGCATCGAGGATGAGGTCGCAGAGGCCGTCGTAGTGCATGGCGACGGATTCGGGGTCGACGGCCTCGGCCTCGTCGTCGATTTCAACGGACGAGGCCAGCAGGGGGCGTCCGAGCGCATGCGCCAGAGCCTGTGCGACGTCGTTGCCGGGAATGCGCACGCCGACGGTGTGTCGACCCTTGAAGGCCTTGGGCAGGCGCGGCGAGGCCGGCAGGATGAAGGTGAACGGGCCGGGGAGATTGTCGCGCAGCAGGCGGAAGGCGCGGTTGTCGATGCGGGCGTAGACTGCGGCCTGGGAAATGTCGGCGCAGACCACGGAAAGGAGTTGTTTTTCGGGATTTATGCCCTTGATGCGACATAGGCGCTCGATGGCGCGGTTGTTGAGGGCGTCGCAGCCCAGGGCATAGAGAGAGTCGGTGGGGAAAATTACCAGACCGCCGGCCTCGAGGGTGCGCACGGCGCGTTCAAGAAAGCGTTCGTTGATGCTTTTGCCGTAAAATTCAAGTCGTTCCATGGTATGAGGTGAAAATGGGGGGCGGCGGCGCGGGTCAGGAGGCCGCAAAGCGCCGGAATGTGATGTCTGTGGCAGCGGCGAAGTCGGAGAGCAACTGGCGGGCCAGGGCTTCGGATTCGTCGGCCGAGGCGGGGCCGTCGTACATGTTTATGGTCATGAGCAGGCGGCTGGTGTCGGTCGAGAGTTTTGTGCGGTCGTTGTCGGACGTTGGTGTGCCGATGCCGCCTATGGCGTCGCGAATCACGGGGAGGCCGTCGATGTTGAGGAGGCCGCGGCCGATGGCTTCGTAAGGCTCGCCGGGGCAGCCGCGGCCCAGGCGCAGGACGTTGCCGGCGACGCGGCCCAGGTCGAATCCGCCGATTGAGTGGCCGGTGCGCAGCGACATCAGGTTGATGAGGTCGATGATGGCGAGGGAGCGGTAGAGGCCGAGTCCGCGGACGCAGCGGCGTGCGAGGGCTTCGGCCGAGGGACGGTAGCGGTTCGGCTCCTTGCCCAAGGCCTTGTAGGCGGCGCGTGTTGCGGCGATTGCCGGGATTTTGTTGACGCGGTCGATGGGGCAGTTGAGGCGCAGGTCGTCGCCGGCGGCTGTGATGAGGTCCCACAGGGCGTCGGGTGTGGGCGTGTTCCGGACGGAGGCCGTGACGACGCTGACCACCAGCGCGGGGGCTGCCGCGGCCACGACGGGTTCGATTTCGAGGGTAATAGGGTCGGTCATGCCACAAAGTTAGTGAAAAAAGCGGAACGGAGCGCTATTGTGGCCGTGGAAATAATTGAGTAACTTTGCAAAGCGTAAGGGCCGCGGCGATATATCCGATTTTTAGGTATTGCGGCTGCGCGGAGGCGGACGTAAATTTGCACCGCGAAACAAACCAATCAACAAATATATATAGAAACAGACCGATGAAAACAATCGCAACGAAAGCCGCCCGACTGCTGATGTCGGGAATAATCGCAGTAACCCTCATAGCATTCACCGCCTGCGGCGACGATGACGAACCCAATGTTCCTGTCGACAATATCTCCGGCACATACACCGGCAAGAATACACTGACCGTGGGCGGCCAATATTCCTATGAAGCCGAAGTGTCCTACAAGATTGAGAAACAGGCCGACGGCAGCCTGACGGTGCATATTCCCGGCTATTCGCAGGAAGGCACCCTGATGGGCGACCTGACGCTGGGCGCCTACACCGTCAAGGGTCTGAAAGCCGGCACCGACGGCGTGTACACGGCCACCTACGGCAAGGGCCTGTCGATGCACCTGGTTTCTGTGAACCACGGCCAGACGATGATGGACGGCGACTATGAATTCGCCGACGGGTCGAAGATAAGCGTTGCCGTCGACGGCAAGGGCGGGGCTGTGGTTTACAACTCGTTCAGATTCGGGTCGATGCCCTTCGGTATCAGCACGGAATTCGAGGGCAGCCGATGATATCGGGCCGAGGTATCCGTGCGGGCCTCGCGGGGGCGGCGCTGCTGGCGCTGACGGCCTCGTGCGAGGGAATCCTGGGCGGCGTCTACGACAACGAGCCGGAAGCCCCGGAGCCTGTCACAGGCCCCGGGACCCTCTATGTCGACGCCTCCGACTGGACGCGCTGGTACTATATCGACCTGGTTGAAGTGGCCGAGAAGTCGGCCGCGGACCCGCAATACAACACTTCGGAGGCCTGGAAGTCCTTTCCCATCCCGGGCGCGTCGGATGCCGACGGAAAGACGACCGACGTGCGCCCCGCTCCGGGCACGCCGGGCATATATACCTACTGGTATGACGTTTTCGGCCAGGGAACGTCGGTCAACGAGTTCCGCACCTTCATGCCAACGGGGCCGCAACCGGCGCCCGAACGCTGGTCGCTGGCCGTGCACCGCAACAACGTGCGCACCAACGGCGGAGAGGCCGCCATCACCACATACACGGCGCTCGAACAACTGCCCGAGGGCACGGAGTGGACCGCCGGCCTGGAATTCCGCGGCGACGAGTTCAACGAGACCGATGTGTGGGTGGCCCAGGGACGCATGCTCACGGGTCTGATCGGCAATGAGGGCATAGCGGTGAATCCGGTTCTCTCGGGCTGGCTGGAACTGCTGGTGCCTCCGATGCCGCCGGCTTTCGTTCAGAACAGCCATGTCTACGTGCTGAGGATGGCCGACGGGACGATGGCCGCCCTGCAACTTGCCGATTATATGAATCAGGCCGGCGTGAAATGCTGCCTGACGATACATTATAAATACCCGCTCTGAGCCGTGAGACGCCTGCCGACATTAGTGACCGCTCTTGTCACCGCCCTTGCGGCCACCGCCGCCACTGCCGGCGACACCCTGGAACGCAGCGTGTGCCTGCTGCACATTGCCGAGCGCGGCGGAAATCGCCTCCTCCGTGCGGCGCAGCGCCTCATCGCAGAACTGGCTCGAGGCGCGGCGTAGCGCGACATCTCCCGCAGCGACGCCACCAACATCGAGGACCTGCTGCAACAGGAGATTCCCGGAATCGAGTTCACATATTCCATGAACCAGCAGACGCACATGAATTTCGGGGGCTACGGCGGCCAGGGAATCCTCTTCCTGGTGGACGGCGAGCGGCCGGCCGGCGAGACGATGGACGATGTGGACTTCAGCCGCCTGACCATGAACAATGTGGAGCGGGTTGAGATAGTGCGCGGGGCGTCGAGTGCCATCTACGGCTCGAGTGCCGCAGGCGGTGTGGTGAACATCATCACGCGACGTCCGGACCGGCCATTCAGGCTTGTTGCCGACGGCCGCATAGGGCGGCACCTGGACCGGCGCGTCAATCTGAGCGTGGCCACACATCGCGGCCGGACGGCCAATACATTGTCTGCTACATACTCCGGCATAAACAATTATGACGTGAAGAACGGGCCCTCGCCCGAAACGCGTGTGATTTCGACCATCTACGGCAACCGGACGTGGAATTTCGCCGACCGCGTGACCATTGCCATCGCCAAGGGCCTGGAGGTTTCGGCCCGGGCCGGATATTATTTCAAGGAGATAACGCGCGTCCACGACGTGCCCGAGCGCTACCGCGACTATTCCGGCGGCCTGAGCGGACAATGGAACATGAGCGACGCCGACGAACTGAGGGTGTCGTATTCCTTCGACCAGTATGACAAATCCGATTTCCGACGGGCCACGGGGCGCGACATCCGCACGTACAGCAACGTGCAGAACACATTCCGGGCGCTTTACAGCCACACCTGCGGCAGCGGCGACGTAATCACGGCCGGAGCCGACTATTGCCACGACTACCTGCTGAACACGCGCACGGACCGTGGTGACCACCGCCAGAACAATGTGGACGCCTTCGTGCAGTACGACCTGCGTCGGAGCCGTGTGTGGGAGGCCGTGGCGACGCTGCGCTACGACCATTTCTCGGACGGGTCGCTCAACAGGCTGACGCCGCGCGTGTCGGTGCGCTACCGCCCTGTGAACGGTCTGGACCTGCGCGTGGGCTACGGCATGGGCTTCCGCGCACCGACGCTGAAAGAGAAATATTACGATTTCGACATGGCCGGAATATGGATTGTGCGCGGGAATCCGCTGCTGAAACCCGAAAGCA
>CAJJOO010000160.1 GCA_905193395.1 uncultured Porphyromonadaceae bacterium | reverse complement strand
AACGAAATTTCACGCCGCAAAGTTACGCAAAAAATGCCAACCGCCCAACCTTAGGGGGAGTCGGACTTGTCGGACGGTTCAGACAGGTCGTACCGGTCCGACTCATCCGGCTATGCCGCCGGCATAAAAAAAGCACAGGGCTGTCTCACGACGCCCTGCACCTAATACACAATTATCTATAAAACAACTATTTTCTCAAATGTGTGTAGTAAAAAATTATCTGTATGGTTCTTGTTTGGGTTTTGATGTCTGTCAAATGTATGAACGCAACACCCCGCCGGGTTTTGCGGCGCCTGCTGACGTAAGGACGCGGCCGGCAACCTTTCGTGGCAACCAACTGTCGAGAGGGATAAATTATAGGCGGAATAATGTTGCTGCCCGGCTTGGCCGGTCAATCCTCAACTTTTGGTCACATGCATCAAGTTTGCGGTGCAAAATTAACAATCATATTTTAATCATAAAAAGATTTTTATACTAAAAAACGTTAATAAATTGATTTGACCTGTTAAAGAACCGGCCTCCCTCGCCGTTCATAAACCTCGTACAGGTCCCGAGAACACTTTTCTGATTTATTTCAGGCTATTCCCGAAGATCTGTATCGTCCCGGAGTGTGGAGCGCGGCTTTTTGACTTTTGCCTTATCGGCGCGATTTTGTTAACTTTGCGGCGAATTTCAATCCATCCACATGCAACTTACATCCCTCACCGCAATTTCGCCCGTCGACGGACGCTATCGTTCCAAATGCGAGGCGCTCGACCAGTATTTTTCCGAATATGCCCTTATCCGCTATCGTGTCAGGGTCGAAATCGAGTATTTCATAGCACTCGCCTCCCTGCCGCTGCCCGCACTGGCCGGAATCGACCCCGCGTGCCTCGAATCGCTGCGCGGAATCTACCGCGATTTCTCGCTCGACGACGCCCGCGAAATCAAGGAAATCGAAAGTGTGACGAACCACGATGTCAAGGCCGTTGAATATTTCATCAAGCGGCGTTTTGACGCCATGGGTCTTGAAAAATACAAGGAATACATCCATTTCGGCCTCACCTCGCAGGATATCAACAACACGGCTGTGCCGATGTCGATTGCCGAAGCCACGGACAATGTGGTCCTCCCGGCCCTGAAAGGCCTGCGCGACTCACTGGCTGCACTGGCAGAAGAGTGGGCCGACATCCCCATGCTGGCCCATACCCACGGCCAGCCCGCGTCGCCAACACGCCTGGGCAAGGAGATTCAGGTCTACGTCTACCGCCTGGACCGTCAGATCGAGGCCCTCGCGGGTGTGCCGCGCACCGGCAAGTTCGGGGGCGCCACCGGCAATTTCAACGCCCATCACGTTGCGTTTCCAGATATTGACTGGCGCCTTTTCGGCCGTACGTTCCTGGCTGAAAGACTGGGCCTGGTGCGCGAGGAGTTTACCACCCAGATTTCCAACTACGACCAGTTGGCCGCCTTTTTCGATGCCCTGCGCCGCATCGGCACCATAATCATCGACCTTGACCGCGATTTCTGGATGTATATCTCGATGGGATATTTCAAACAGCGCATCAAGGCCGGCGAGGTAGGCTCCTCGGCAATGCCCCACAAGGTAAATCCCATTGACTTTGAGAATTCCGAGGGCAATCTCGGAATAGCCAATGCCATACTTGGCCATCTGTCGGCCAAACTGCCGGTTTCGCGCCTGCAACGCGACCTGACCGATTCCACCGTGCTGCGCAATGTCGGTGTTCCCCTGGCCCACATGCTGATAGCCGTGGCCTCGACCGCCAAGGGCCTGGGCAAACTGTTGCTGAACCGCACGGCCATTGACGCGGACCTCGAGAACGCCTGGGCTGTCGTCGCCGAGGGAATCCAGACCATTCTGCGCCGCGAGGGCTATCCCAACCCCTACGAGACGCTCAAGCAACTGACGCGCACCAACGCCGCCGTCACGGCGCAATCCATTGCGGATTTCATCGACACTCTGGATGTCCCCGAGGCAGTCAAGGCCGAGTTGCACGCCATCACCCCGGCGACATATACAGGCATCTGACGGACAGGTTTAACGATTTTTTATCTTTAAACTTTGCTATTTGATAGAATATCCGTAACTTTGCACAGTTTTTTCACAACGACCGAAATGGGAAAGTTCTCAGCATATAATCTGCCCTTGAAAACATTGACCGAGGGAACGCACGAGTTTGACTACAGACTCGACAAGCAGTTCTTCGTCAATATGGAGAATTCGGACGTGCGCGACGCTGACCTCGCGGTACACCTCACCGTGACACACCGCAACGCCCTCTACTCGCTGCACTTCCACATAACAGGGCCGCTTACACTGCTGTGCGACCGCTGCCTCGACGACCTTGTGATAGACATCGACACCACCTACGACATCAACGTGGAGTATGGCGACGACTACAATGACGAGAGCGACGACCTGCTGATCATACCCGAGAGCGACAGCAATCTCAACGTGTCGTACATGCTATATGACACCGTTGTCCTGGCAATTCCCATCAAGCACGTTCATCCGCTGGGCAAGTGCAACCGCCAGATGAGCGCCCTGCTAAAAAAGCACCGCGCCGGCGGCGAGGACGACGAACTGGCGGAATCGATGATGGAATCCATCGACGATATGGACGAAAGTCCGCGCGAGGCCACCGACCCCCGTTGGGACGCCCTCAAAGGTCTCTCCGACGGAGATTCGCAAGACTGACCAAATCCCTTCTCTCCCACGCTATAAATCAAAACAGAAACAATAAAACAAATAAGCAACAATGGCACATCCTAAACGCAAACAATCGAAGACCCGTACGGCCAAGCGTCGTACTCACGACAAGGCTGTCGCTCCCACCCTGGCACTCTGCCCCAACTGCGGCGCCTGGCACATCTATCACACCGTGTGCGGCGAATGTGGTTACTATCGCGGCAAACAGGCTATCGTTAAGGACCAGGCTCTCTGACAAGGCCCGCCCCACAAGGCAAAAATGAAAAATATCTCCTTTTCGGCAACCGCCAGGACTCCTTTCGCAGGAAAAGACCCCGGGCAGGTGCCGGTCAGGAGCCATTTTTCATATCCGTGCAACTGATTGTCTACAAAACTCTCCACACCTCATAATCACCCCAAAATTCCCCAAGATCTATCATGCCCAGCGCTCGAATTTCAGCAATAGCATCATACGTCCCCGACGACATTCTCGATAACGAGATGCTTTCCAAGATGGTGGATACCAACGACGAGTGGATCACAACCCGCGTCGGTATCAAGGAACGCCGTATCCTCCACAAGGAAGGTGCAGGTTCGTCATACATGGGTATCGAGGCCGTCAACAAACTCCTGACCGAATACAATGTCGAGGCCGACAGCATCGATCTACTCATCTGCGCGACTTCCAACCCCGACTACCGCTTCCCCTCGACCGGTTCGGTAATCGCCCACGGAACGCATCTCAAAAACGCTTACGCCTACGACATCCAGGCCGCCTGCGCCGGCTTTATAGTCGCGCTCCAGGACGCCGCCGCCTATATCAAGTCGGGAATCTACAAGCGTGTTCTGGTGGTCTGCACTGAAAAGATGTCGTCGATGGTCAACTATGCCGACCGCGCCACCTGTCCCCTGTTCGGCGACGGTGCCGCCTGCGTGCTTGTCGAGCCTACGGACGAGGCCGGTGTCGGCGTGATTGACGCCATGTTCCATGTCGACGGCCGCGGCCGCGAACACCTGCTGATGGAAGCCGGCGGCTCGGTTCTGCCCACATCGCAGGCCACACTGGACGCAGGCCAGCATTTCCTGTTCCAGGACGGACGCAACGTTTATAAGAATGCCGTCGTGGATATGCTCACATCCACCCTCGACGTGATGAAGCGCAACAACCTCACCGCCGACGATGTCGACTATCTGGTACCTCACCAGGCCAACCTGCGCATCATCGAGGCCGTTGCCGACCGCGCCAAATTCCCCATGGACAAGGTTCTGGTCAACATCCAGCACTACGGCAACACATCGGCAGCCTCCATCCCCCTGTGTCTCGACGAATACAAGTCGCGCCTCAAGAAGGGCGACCGCATCGTCCTCACCGCTTTTGGCGCCGGTTTCACCTGGGGTGCCATGTACCTGGTCTGGGACCTCTGATTCCGTCCCGGCTCAATGCTTTGATATCACGCGGAGTGTGTCGCGTCCGTTCAGGATATGACACACTCCGCTGTTTTTATATCAACGGAACTGTATTGAAATGAAAAAATTTTTCACTTGTCTGTCACCTTTTGCCGCTCCGTTGCATCTATCATTCGAAAGCCCGACTGAGCAGAGGCGCCTCGGCCAGCACGGACTTCGGAAATCATTCATGTTCAACCTCTAAAAAAACTTTATATTATGGAAGGTATTCTGGTTCCTATTTTTATCTGTGTAGTGCTTCCGGTGGCAATCGTACTCATCGTATTCGGAAGTGAAGTGTTGCGCGACCGCACCCGCGCCAATGTCCTCACTGAGGCTATCCGCGCCAACGCCAACATCGACACCGACAAACTGGCCGAAGCCCTCGGCGGAGACAAGAAGAAATCACGGACACCACGCGAACTCCTCAACCTGCGCCTGCTGCGCGGATGTATC
>CAJJOO010000159.1 GCA_905193395.1 uncultured Porphyromonadaceae bacterium | reverse complement strand
CGATAGCGTAGGTGAGGTTGTCGATCTTGTTGGTGTAGAAGTTGTAGGAGATAACGGCGAACGCACCGGTTGCGATACCGAAGGCGGTGTTGATAAGGGCCTCCGAGATACCGGTCGAGAGTTCGGTGGAGTCGGGAGCGCCGGACTGAGCCAGAGCCTGGAAGGACTTGATCATACCCATAACCGTACCGAGCAGACCGACGAGAGTACCGAGGGTTGTGAGGGTAGCGACGATGGGGAGGTTCTGCTGGAGGGCAGGCATTTCGAGGGCGGTAGCCTCTTCAACTTCCTTCTGAAGGGTAGCGATTTTCTGCTCTTTGGAGAGGACGGTGTTCTTGTCCATTTCCTCGTAGCGAACGAGAGCGGCGGAAACGACGGCAGCAACCGAGCCCTGCTGTTTCTTGCAGAGTTCCTGAGCGCCGGCGATGTCGTTCTTCACCAGGCAAGCCTTAACGGCAGCGACAAACTTGGCGATGCTGCCCTTGCCCTTGGCGGACTTCAGAGCGAACCAGCGTTCGAAGGAGATAACGATAACGGTGAGGAAGAGGGTCTGCAGAATAGGAACGATGAAACCGCCTTTGTAGACAGTGCCCCACAGGTTCTGGGGATGGCCGTCTTCGTCGAAGTGCATGGGGTTACCGAACCAGAAAATGAAGAGGAGGACGCAGATGATGGCGCAGACAACGATCACCCAAGATGCGTTTTTGATGCCGGGAGCATTCTTCTTCTGAGTTTTCTCCTTCTTTGCGGCGGGCTTGCCGGCGGGAGAATTAAGCTTTTGAGTTTCCATGTTCAATCAAATTACTTTTTGAAAGGTTGTTAATTGATAATTTATTAGTTTATAGAATATTAATTGTTTCAATCTACATGGAGCCGGGATGATTGGCTTATGTCAGTTTTTCATGAATTGCAGTCAGTGTTTTATGGTATGTCCGGGGAGGATTGAACTCCTCCCGATTATAAAACTAAGTTACTTTCTCAAATTCATTACGCAAAATTAATCGTAATATTTAAACCCGCAAAACTTTTGAAGCATTTTTTGCTTACAAATGTCGATTGGTGGGATTTTTTGTGTTGTAGGACATATTTTTCAATTAAAAAAGATAAAAAAACAAGAAATAATATCTAAATTTGCCGTCTGAGGTACCGGACGGCGCAACCGACGGCCGGCCCGAAGCGTAAACAGAATTATAGCGACTCACGACAATGAACAACGGATTTATGCGCATAGCCGCGTGCACGCCTGCCGTAAAGGTGGCGGACGTGGCTTTCAACACCGAATCGATCATCAAAGCACTGGGCGAGGCGTCCTCGGCCGGGGCCGACATAGCCCTTCTGCCGGAACTATGCGTCACGGCCTATACCTGCGGCGACCTTTTCCACAATTCCACGTTGCTTGACGCGGCCGACCGCGCCCTTGGAGAGATTGCATCGCACACCGGGGCGAACGGACCGGCGCTGGCCGTGGTCGGCGCGCCGATGGTGGCATCGGGGGTGCTGTACAACTGTGCCGTGGCCGTTGCCGGAGGGCGCCCTGTGGCCGTGGTTCCCAAGACCTACCTGCCGTCCTATAATGAATTCTACGAAAAACGGTGGTTCGCCACTCCGTCTGCCGCCATGCCGGCGACGGTGAGGGTAGCGGGGCATACGGTGCCTTTCGGCACGGATATATTAATAAATGTGGGCGGCGTGGGTGTCGGCATAGAACTGTGCGAGGATCTGTGGGCGCCGCTGCCCCCAGGAACACGACTGGCCATGGCCGGTGCGGAGGTGATTCTGAACCTCTCGGCCAGCGACGACGTGGTGGGAAAATACGGCTACCTGAAATCGCTCTGTGCCCTGCAGTCGGCCCGCTGCCTTTGCGCGTATGCCTACGCTTCGGCCGGCTACGGCGAATCGACCACCGACCTGGTGTTCGACGGCAAGGATTTCATCTACGAGAACGGGCGTCTGCTGGCGTCGACCGACCGCTATGACAGCCGTCCGAAAGCCGCCGTTGCCGATGTCGACATCGAGGCCCTGCGCCGGGACCGCCTGCACCTGACCACCTGGGCCGGCTGCTGCGCCGAAAATGCCATGAGCGTGCGCCACGTCGAGGTGGGCATCCGTGGCGACCGCCCCACAAACAGCGCCGACCTGCTGCGCCATGTGGACCCGCATCCCTTTGTACCGGCCGACGACAGCCTGCTGGCCGAACGTTGCCACGAAATTATCCACATCCAGAGTACCGGACTGCGGCGCCGACTGGACGCCACGGGCTGCAAGGCCGCCGTGATAGGCATTTCGGGCGGGCTGGATTCCACCCTTGCGCTTCTGGTGGCCGTGAAGGCTTTTGACGACCTGGGCCTGGACCGCCGGGGCATAACCGGCGTGACGATGCCGGGTTTCGGAACCACGGGACGCACCCACTCCAATGCCCTGGAACTGATGCGGCTGCTGGGAGTGACCTCGCGCGAAATAGCAATCGGCGATGCCGTGCGGCAGCATTTCTCCGACATCGGCCATAATCCCGAGGTCCGCGACGTGACCTACGAGAACTCGCAGGCCCGCGAGCGCACGCAGATACTGATGGACGTCGCCAACCAGGCCGGCGGCATGGTGGTGGGCACCGGCGACCTTTCGGAACTGGCCCTGGGCTGGGCCACCTACAACGGCGACCACATGTCAATGTACGGCGTAAATGCCGGTGTACCGAAGACGCTGGTGCGCCATCTGGTAAGTTATTTTGCCCGCACCGCGCCCGACGCAGCCACGGCCCGCGTGCTGGACGACATCGTCGCCACGCCTATTTCGCCGGAACTGATACCGGCGGACGCCGCGGACAACATCACGCAGGTGACGGAGGACATCGTGGGTCCCTACGAACTGCACGACTTCTACCTCTACCAGATGCTGCGCCACGGCTTCGGACCGCGCCGCATCATGCTGCTGGCGTGCAAGGCCTTCGCCGGAGTCTACGACGAGGCCACAATCCGCAAATGGCTCAAGACCTTCGTGCGCAGATTCTTCGCCCAGCAGTTCAAGCGCTCGTGCCTGCCCGACGGTCCGAAGGTTGGCAGCGTCACGCTGTCGCCGCGCGGCGACTGGCGCATGCCGTCCGACGCCTCGGCGTCGCTGTGGCTGACCGAATGTGACGAACCGGATTGAACATTTTCATCGTGCAGGCGTTTAAGAGATATAAAACTCTAAAAACACCCGCACGATGAAATATACACAACCTGACCTGCCCTACTCCCGCGACGCTCTGGCTCCGGCCATCAGCGCCGAGACAGTGGATTTCCACTATGGCAAACACGAGAAAGCCTACATCGACAACCTGAACCGTCTGATCAAAGACACGGAATACGAGGATATGTCGCTGGAGGAAATCATTGTAAACTCCAAAGGCCCTCTGTTCAACAACGCTTCCCAGGCCTGGAACCATATCTTCTACTTTTTCACGTTCTCGCCCGAGGGTTCGCGCGAGCCGTCAGGCGACCTGGCCAAGGCCATCAACCGCGATTTCGGCTCGTTCGAAAAATTCAAGGAGGCCTTTGTGGAGGCAGGGACAGGATTGTTCGGTTCGGGATGGGTATGGCTGTCGCGCGACAACGACGGACACCTCAACATCACCCAGGGACCCAACGCCTCCAATCCTCTGACCGAAGGCCTCACGCCCCTGCTGGTGTTCGACGTCTGGGAACACGCCTACTATCTCGACTATCAGAACCGACGTGCCGACGCTCTGCGTGCCCTATGGGATATCGTGGACTGGGACGTCGTAGAAAGCCGTTACTGACAATACAACAAGCACATAAATAGCACTTTAACTTAAGCATAATGTGATGAATGGAAAGGGAGGTACCTGTGAAGGCGCCTCTTTTTCTTTTCTTTTTTTGTATTGCCCGTAACGGCATGAATATCAGCGGAACAAGGCGGTGCGGTAGCGGTTCAGGCGCACCAGGGCCAACTGGTAGCGGTATTCGAGGTCGAGGTAGCGCAGCCGGGCCGCGAGGAAATTGTTGACCTCGGTGACATATTCAATCACCGTCATCTCGCCGCTGTCGAAGACCTCGGCGGTCAAAGTCAGATAATCGTCATTTCCGGTGAGGGCGCGGTAGCGTTCCATGGATTCTGCCAGAGTGCGGGACAGCGAGTAAACGCCGCGGGTCTCGCTGACGGCGGCGGCATGCTCGGCATCATAGTCGGCGCCGACCGCAAGTGCCTGCAACTCGGCGGCGCGGCGGCGCGAGGATGCGGACCACGAGGGCAGCGTGATGCTGACGGCCAGGCCGTTGAAATGCGTGCCTTCCTCATAGGCATGTCTGAATCCGAGCGAGAACGAGGGCAGCGCCGACAGGCGCGCCACACGTTCCGAAGCCGAGGCGGAGGCCCGGCGGGGGGCATCGAGCGCGGCGAGCGAGCCGAAATCGCTGTCACGGTCCACAGAGGCGGTGTTCTGCTCGGGATAGTCGGTCCAGGACAGGGCATTCCGGGCGTCGATGCCGTATCCGTCCAGCGAGGCAACGAGCGACTCGAAGTCGCCCATAGCCATGTCGAGTTGGGAACGGCTGTCGAGTACGGCGAGATTCATTTTGCGCACGTCGAGCATCGTGGCGTCTTTCAGTTCGTAGGCCACGG
>CAJJOO010000158.1 GCA_905193395.1 uncultured Porphyromonadaceae bacterium | reverse complement strand
TTCGCCGAACCCACAAAATATTTTTCCGACTTCACTCCAAAAGATTTTTCGAAATCGGTTCTGAAAGCGGATGACGTCATACAAAAGAAGCGGTCCCGACTTGAATCAGGAACCGCTTCTGTATTATCGGTTGAGGTGATTACTTCACTACTACTTTGCGGGCGGTGGTGGCGGTGCGCTCGATGTAGATGCCGGGAACGAGCGAGGCGGCGTCGACTTCGATGCCCTGGAGGTTGAAGTATACGGCGCCCTCTGTTTCGGGAGCGACAACGTCGGCGATGCCCTGCCAGCCTTCGGGCAGTGTAACCTTGAACTGGCCTGTGGCGCAGAGGAATTCACCTTCATAGAAGTCTTTCTCGCTGATCATAGCCGTGCCTGCGGGAAGGGTGATGACACCGTCGGCCAGAGTGCCGAAGTAACCGGCAGTCACAACCTCGTCGACGGTTGCGCCTTCGGAGAGAGCGCTGTTGGCGCGCGACCACATGGCGGCCTCGCCGCAGATATAGGAAAGGCCCAGGGGGCTCGGCTCAACCATTACCTGTTCGGCGTTGGTGGCGTTGATGTAGATATAGTGTTTGTGGCCGTGATCAAGGCAGTACTGTGCCAGAACGGGATGGCTCTTGAAGGGATCCACCAGACGGAAATAGCCGGGTTCCTCAACGTTCTCCTCGATTTCGACGGTGAGGTCGACAGCGTCGATTTCATCGTAGAACGACGAGTATACGTCCTCATGAAACACGCCTGTACCGATTGATTTCCATGCCTCGGCGGCGGGATGGGCCACGATGAAGCATGAGTGGCGGCAGTCTACCAGGTTGCCGTCGACATCGAGACCGGCCACAAGGGCGGTATAGATGCCGGGAGCGGTGGCGGTGTAGGTCACGGAAGTCTGGTCGGCGGCCACTTCCTCGCCGTCGTCAACCACCATGTAGGGGTCGATGTACGAAACGGGCTGTTCACCTTCCATCACCATGAATTTAAGTGTGGCGATATCCTTACCGCGCTTGATGGTGAATTCGACTGTGCCGTCCACGCAGTAGGGGGCTTCGACGCCGATGGAATAGTCGGGCAGATGATATCCGGGGAGGGCCAGTTTCAGACCGCCGTTCACCGAGGTCTGCTGCCATCCGTCGCCGTAGCCGATTGCAAAGGAATAGGGTTCGAACGAGATTATGCCGTCGACCAGCATGCCGTAGAAGGCATAGTTCTCGGGCCAGCCGGTGGTGGAGGTGAGGTTACTGATTTCCTCGTTATAGGGGTAGAAGTCCTCGGCATATACCTTCATGTCGTCGGTAGCGTTGATATACAGATATTCGTCGTCGGCACCGTACAGGGCGGCAATGGGCGATTTCTCGTGGTAGGGAACGAAACGGTACCAGCCGGGATTCTCGACATTCTGCTCAACCTCGACTTCCCATTGCAGACCGGCGGGGATGTCGGTGTAGAATGTCAGGAGGTCTTCGGCATATTCGCCTGTGCCGATAGCCTTCCATTCGCCTGCGGGAGCGGCTTTCGCGGGAGCCACACGCGAGGGGGACGAAACGCTGCGGGCGGCAATCGACAGACCGGAATGATTATCCTTGACGGCCGGAGACACCGACACGCGCTCGCGCTGGGGTGCGGCAACAGCAACGGCAGCCACTGCGAGCATCAAAACTGTAGAGTAGAGTTTTTTCATAGAATTATATGTTAATAATGTTGGTAGTTGTGGAAATGAAATCGTGACAAATTTACGCCGAAAAGTGCGAATCAGCAAATTTTTTGAACAAAATATGCAAAAATATGCAATTTTATCATTTTTCAGCCTCGTGACCGCCGGTCTGCGTGCCGCCGAGCATCACATCGGTCTGGCAACGCACTGATTCCTCGTGAATCACGGTCCACAGCCGGGAAAGGAAAGCGGGGGCGAGTCCGCGCGCGGCTCCTGCGGCCAAACGTCCGGCCATCATGTCGTTGAAGCGGCGCGGCTGTACGGCGGTCATGTTGCTGTCCTTTTTCATGCGGCCTATTTCGGCCGACACGGCCATGCGGCGTGCCAGCAGGTCGATGAGTTCGGCATCGACGGCATCGATGCGGGCACGCAGTTCGTCAAGGCAGTCGGCCGGGGCCTCGGCGGCACGCACGGCGGGATGCGTCGCCATAAAGTGCAACAGCCTTCCGGGTGTGAGTTGCTGGGCGGCGTCGCTCAGGGCAGCCTCGGGACGGCAGTGGCTTTCGACAATCAGTCCGTCGAAACCCATGTCGAGGGCGCGTGCAGCCACCTGCTCCACCAGTCCGCGGCGACCTGCGATATGGCTGGGGTCGCAGAGCAGCGGCAGCGACGGATAGCGGCGGCGCAGTTCAAAGGGTACGCTCCACAGCGGGTCGTTGCGGTATTCCGAGCGGCCGTAGGTGCAGAATCCTCGATGCACGGCACCCAGACGACGCACCCCGGCATTGTAGATGCGCAGCAGCGCCCCGGTCCACAAATCTATATCCGGACTAAGCGGATTCTTGACCAGGACAGCAGGTTTTTCGGACCTCGCAGCCAGACAGTCGGCCACACGCTGCACGGCAAAGGGGTCGGAAACGGTGCGCGCACCCAGCCACAGGATATCGATTCCGGCATCAAGCGCCGCCGCGGCATGTTCGGGGGTTGCGACCTCCGTAGCCAGGGCCATCCCGGTCTCGGCCTTGACACGTTCCATCCATGGCAGTCCGCGTTCGCCCACGCCGTCGAAACAGCCTGGCATCGTGCGCGGCTTCCACAGCCCGGCGCGGAACACGGTGACGCCGCCGGCCGCCAGGGCGCGGGCGGTGTCCATCACCTGCTCCTCGGTCTCGGCGCTGCACGGACCGGCAATCACGGCGGGCGTCCCGCCGACGGTCAAAGGCTCTAATTCGGAAAATTCAACACACATCTCTCACTGCGGGTATTCAAAGCGTTTCAGATGTTCCGGCATCTGGATTATCCGCCGTACATAAAGTTTTTCGCTGTCGTTAGCCCAGTTCTTAATCGGATTGATGTAGGCTATATGCCTGTACTGCGGGTCTTTGATTGATGTCCAGATACGGGCATATGGTTTATCGAAGTTGTATGCCGCAAAAAAATCCATCATACGCTTCCCCATAGCCTGAATATCAGCGACCTGAGGAGGGTTAAAGAAAACATGTTCATTATTATCTCTTTGCCAGCGGGCGGCTTCGTTCCACGTCATCGGGCCTATGGCCTGGCGGCATACTATGATATCTCCGGAATCAAGAGTCAGCACCATGCCGAAGGGCCGAAGATTATTGGATTTTGCAAACTCCGGACACGAAAACAGGTATTCGACAAGGTCCACGAAGATGAAGAGGCCGTTTGAATCGCGCATTACCAGGTCGTAGTTCTTGTAACTGTCCTTCCGCAGGTGCAGGTATTTCTGAGGATGCCGCGCAAGGGTTACTGTCTGCCCGGCACAACGCAAAAAACCTTTTGGGTTGTTTATAACCAGGCCATCATATAAATCCAGATCAACCCAACCGAAGAGGTAAGCCGTGTCGGTGCCTATACGGGATAAAAAATTCCCGTTGGTAAAATGCCGGAAAAACCGCTGAAAGGCGGGATAGCGGTTGACCACTTCCCGGGCCTGGGAAAGAGTGAGGCTCGCCAAATCACAGACATTCTCCCCGCACTCATATTCGAGCGAATCAAAACGCAGATAGAAATCCTCGTCGGCACCGCACACCACCACACCAATCGGCTTGGCATCGGCTGCTGCCGGAGTCTCCTCGATTTCGAGCCAGCGATCCATGGATATGAAGCGGTCGTGGCCGTCGACTTCAAGGGCTAAATCCAGGTCGTGCCACTCCTCGCTCCACGGAGTCGTCGCTTTTGCAGCGGGGCGGTTGGCGTCCATTTCGGCCAGATTGATGACCGTGGCAGTGGTGTTGCCCTCGAAAAGTTCGTTGTAGAATTTCAGGGCATCGGCCGGACGGTAACGCAGGCTCATGGCCATTGCATGGCGCAAGCATTTGATAACGTGGGGCGTGGCCAGACCTTCGAGCAGGTCGGGCAGGTCGTCGGCGCAGAACATCGACGCGCGCTGCGGCGCATGGCCCGTGAGGCAATAGAAATATGTTGCAGCCAAGGCATAGACATCGCTCTGGGGTGTGAAATCGGACAGTCCGCCGTATTGCTCGACGGGTGCGTAGCCGTCGGAATATCCTGCGGCGAGGACAGCCGAAGTGGCGTGTCCGGCGTCATCGTAATGCTTTGACAGGCCGAAGTCTATCAGCACCGGACGTTGCCGGCCGTCGCGCTCGGTGACGATTATGTTGGCGGGCTTGATGTCGTAGTGCGTCAGGTGCGCCCCGTGAAGCCGGGCCACGGCGTCGACCAGCGGCAGCATCATGTCGAAGGTCTCGGAGGCCGTCAGGCGGCTGCGCGCGGCGACATACTGTTCCAGAGTGGGCCCTTCAAGGTATTCCATGACGTAATATACCGTGCTGTTGGACTCGAAAACCTCATTGATTTTCACCACATTCGGATGCGTGAAGGCCGACTGCTCCAGCCGGCGCGCCTCGGCGGTGAAAGCCTTGCGCAGACCGGCAACCTGAGGCGCCGCGGAATACGCCACCGTTCCGTCGGCATTTCGCGAGCAGAAGACCT
>CAJJOO010000157.1 GCA_905193395.1 uncultured Porphyromonadaceae bacterium | reverse complement strand
CGGATTCTACACGGACGATATTCCCGTAATCCGCGAAGCCGCCGAAAAATGCGGGCTGAAATACATTTCATTCACCGAGCGCGACCACTGGGCCTGCGCCGAATTCCACAAGCCATGCGCCGCTGTCTGACCCTCCTGCTCATTCTTTTAGGCGCTTTCGCCGCCTTCGCCGCCACGGGCGATGCTCCGGACCGGAAGGCCCGCTTTGTCTGGGGCGCCGATTTCGGCAGTTCCATTGACCTGAGCGGCCACGATATGTCGAGCATCGACTTCAACGCATATTTCGGCCTGCAATACCGGTGGATTTCCCTGTTTGGCCTCGGATCCGGAGCCGACATTATGGTGAGCAACTCATGCCGCACCTATCCCGTCTACGCCACCCTGCGCACATCCTTCTCGGCACAGCCCAAACTGCTGTTCATGGATCTGCGCGGAGGCCTCGCGCTGAACTATCTTGAAAACGAGACCTCCAAGACCGGCGGCTATCTCAGCACCGGCGTGGGCGTCAACCTGGCGCGCAGCCGCAAATTCGTCAGTTACATAATCGCCTCCTACACCCTGGTGACCCGCGGCGACGTGACCGCCGGTGGCCTCCGCCTCCACTATCCCCACCTGGACTGCGTGTCGCTGCGCCTGGGCATCACTTTCTGAAAAAAAATAGTACTGTACGCGTTTTCACAGAAAAGCGCGCCACGACACCCCCGAAAGGGCGGAGCGGAAGGCCGGAAAGGGCCTGCGCTCCGCCCTTTTTGAACTTTTTTTGCATTTTAATTCAAAATTATTAGGGAAAAATTTCTTTAATTCAAATTTAAACCCTACTTTTGCGGAACACAACTTTCGAGAAAATAGTTAGAAATGGAAAATCAGAAACTTAAGATCAGAGACCTAACATTGCGCGACGGCCAGCAATCGCTGTTCGCAACACGCCTCAGCCAGCAGGAAATCGACAAATTGCTGCCTTATTACGAGAACGCAGGCTTCTATATCATGGAAGTCTGGGGTGGTGCCGTACCCGACTCGGTGATGCGCTACCTCGACGAATCTCCCTGGAACCGTCTGCGCACCATTTCAAAAGCCATGAAGGGCAAATCGCTCCTCTCGGCCCTTTCGCGCGGCCGTAACCTCTTCGGCTACGTCCCCTATCCCGACTATGTACTCAAAGGATTCTATGAGGAAGCCATCAAGAACGGCCTCAACGTGATGCGTATCTTCGACGCCCTCAACGACATCGACAACGTGCGCGAGTCAATACGCATGATCAACGAACTGGGCGGCATCGCCGACGGCGCCGTCTGCTACACCGTCGACCCCAAGGCTCCCGAACAGCCCAAACAGGGCTTCTTCAGCCGCCTATTCGGCAAGAAAGAACAGGAACCCGAGAAGATTTTCACCGACGAATATTTCGTGAAGAAAGCCGTCGAGATGGAACGCCTCGGCGCCAAAATCATAACCCTGAAGGATATGGCCGGACTGGTAACCCCGTCGCGTGCCGCATCCATCATTTCGGCCCTCAAGGCCGCCGTTAAGGTGCCCGTTGACTTCCACACCCATTGCACGCCCGGCTACGGACTGGCATCGTCGCTGATGGCCATCCTCAACGGCGTCGACATCCTCGACACCAACATCTGGTGGTTCGGAGGCGGCTCGGCCGCTCCCGCCATCGAACTCATATATGTGTTCGCCAAGAAACTGGGCATTGAAATCGAGGCCAACATGGAGGCCGTCGGCGAAATCCGCGACCACCTGCTCGAAGCCCGCAAGTCGCTTGCAGCCTTCGACCTCAACAAAGATCACATGCCCCGTCCGTTCAATCCCCTCAAGGACACTCTGCCTGCCGAAGTCGACGCTCAGTTCGACCGCGCCATCGCCGCAGCCAAAGCCGGCGACGAGGAGACCCTGCTCGAAGCCTGCCACGCAATCGAGGACTACTTCGGTTTCCCCAAGCCCAACGAACTGGTCAAGAACGCCGAGGTTCCCGGCGGCATGTATTCCAACATGGTCGCCCAGCTCAAGGCCCTCAAGGCCGAAGACCTGCTCAACGACGCCATGGCCCTGATTCCCATGGTTCGCCGCGACGCCGGTCTGGTGCCTCTGGTCACACCGACCTCGCAGATTGTCGGCGCACAGGCCGTCAACGTGGCCCTGGACCGCAAGAAGGGCGCGCCCGATTACAGCAACTGCTCCAACCAGTTCATCTCGCTGGTCAAGGGTGAATACGGCCACACTCCCGTGCCCGTGTCGCCCGAATTCCGCGAGAAAATCACCGGTTCGGCTCAGGAATGTCCCTACGACGTGAGCACCTATAAGGCTCCGGCCAATCCCGTCCTCGAGGAATTCGGCGGCGTGAAACTCGCCAAGAACAACGAGGAGGAACTGCTGCTGGCCCTCCTGCCCACCGTCGCCAACGGCTTCCTCAAGAAACGCCGTCAGGAAGAATACGCAGCATCCGAGGCAGCCAAACCCGCCGCCGAGGCCCAGGCCCAGGCTCCCGCCGCTGCCGAGGAACCCATCACCGGTCCCACCGTCAAGGCTCCCATGGGCGGCCGTGTGGTTGAAATCCGTGTGAAACCCGGCGACAAGATTGCCAAGGGCGACGTCCTCATGGTCTACGAGGCCATGAAGATGGAAAACGACATCAACAGCGAAATCGCCGGAACCGTCAAACGCATCCTCGTCGCTCCCGACCAGGTTGTGGGCACAGACGACGTTCTTGTCGAATTTGAATAAAACCGATACACCCTAAATACAGGGGAGGCCGGCATCCTCGACGGACGCCGGCCTCCGTCTTGTACTCATATTTACCTCTCACCGTCCCGATGATCACATTTCTTATCTGCCTGGGCGCCCTCGTCGCCGCCTACTTTACCTACGGAAAATACCTGGAACGCGTGTCCGGAGCCGACAACTCCCTCGCCACCCCCTGCCACCGTCTCGCCGACGGTATCGACTATATCGAAATGCCCCGATGGAGGGTTTTCCTGATTCAGTTGCTCAACATCGCCGGCACCGGGCCCATTTTCGGGGCGATTCTCGGCGCCTGCTTCGGACCTGTCGCCTTCCTGTGGATTACACTGGGCGGCATATTCTTCGGCGCCATGCACGACTATCTCTCGGGCATGATGATTGTGCGCGACGACGGCCGTTCGCTGCCCGAAGTGGCCGGCAAATACCTCGGCTCTGGCACGAAATTCTTCATGCGCTGGTTCTCGGTGGTTCTGCTGTTGCTGGTCGGCGCCGTGTTCATGCAGAGCCCCGCCGAACTGCTCGGAAACCTCACAGGCTCGATTCCCGCCTCGGTGTGGATCTACGTGATTCTGGCCTACTATGTCATCGCGACAGTACTGCCCGTCGACAAAGTCATAGGCAAATGCTACCCCGTTTTCGGCGCCGCGCTCATCTTCATGGCTCTGGGGCTGCTGGGCGTGCTGCTCTTCGGGTCCTATACAATTCCCGAACTGACCTCATTCCATAACTATCAGGCCGACCCCGAAGCCTTCCCCATCGTCCCCACCCTGTTCATCACCATCGCCTGTGGCGCCATTTCCGGCTTCCACGCCACGCAAAGCCCCATGATGGCACGCTGCGTGGGCAACGAACGCCAGTGCCGCTCGGTATTCTTCGGATCGATGATTTCCGAAAGCATCATCGCGCTGATCTGGGCAGCCGTGGCAATGGCCTTCTTCGGAGGCGCCTCGCCCCTTGGTAGCGAACTCGCCGCCCACGGCAACAATCCAGCATGGGCCGTCGACGTAATCTCGCACACCACCCTGGGCAAAATCGGCAGCATCCTGGCAATTCTCGGCGTCGTTGCCGCTCCCATAACCTCGGGTGACACGGCCTTCCGCTCGGCGCGACTCATCATCAGCGACATGTTCAACTTCGACCAGCGTCCCGTGCTGAACCGTTTCGCCGTCTGCATCCCCATCTTCATCATCGGCTACGGAATCACACTGTTCAACTTCGGCGTTGTGTGGCGCTATTTCGCCTGGTCCAACCAGGCACTGGCCACCATCACCCTCTGGGCCATCTACGCCTGGCTGGCACGCCGTAAGTCCAACACCTGGGTAGCCCTGATTCCGGCCATCGTGATGACCTATGTCATTACTACGTTCGTGCTGCTCTCGCCGCAGTTCCTCGGCCTGCCCGACCACACCCTGTGCTATGCACTTGGCGGCGTTATCACTCTGGTTATCAGCGTGCTGATGATGCGCACGTTCGGCCGCAGTTGCGCGGTTGCCGAAAAATGACTATCTTTGTACCCCGAAAAACAAGTACTATCATTCTCAATAACGATTCCCGAACATGATCACACAGGAACAATTAAAAGAGACCTTTGAGCGCAAGTTGGCGCTGAGGAGGTATCTTTGACATCGACAGCAAGAAAATAGAAGTCGAAGAAGAAGAACTCCGCACACACGTGCCCGATTTCTGGGAACACCCCGAGGAGGCACGCAAGCAGATGAAGAAAATCAAGGATATCCAGGTATGGATTGACGGATACAAGGAAGTCGAGGACGCCGTCGGCGAACTCGAGACCGCCTTTGAATTCATCAAGGAAGGACTCGTGGACGAAGACGAGGTTGACCGCCTTTACAAGGACGCCGTCGACAAAATCGAAGCCCTGGAACTCCGCAA
>CAJJOO010000156.1 GCA_905193395.1 uncultured Porphyromonadaceae bacterium | reverse complement strand
TTGATGCCTCCTGCACAGTCCATCCCCACAGGAAGTATCAGCAGCATCGCAGTGTAGTCGATAATCTTACGTCCGAAACTGCGGCCTCGTCCCACACCCCAGATCTTGTTGAAGGTATCCTCGATGTTACCCATCAGCGATATAAGCGTCCACAACAGGAACACAAGTCCGATTCCGACAAACAACCCTTCGGACGACTGGCTCAGATAACTGTCCACAAAATTCAGGGCATACTCAACGGCCTGACGTTGTGATGGAAACAGAGACAACAGTTCGTCCTCCATCAGATTCTGTAGCCCGAAGCCACGGCCGATGGCAAAAAGCAGCGCAAGCGCCGGAACAACGGCCAACAGGGTGCGGAACGTCATAGCACAGGCCTGACTCTGAAGGTCGGTGTTGAAAAACGATTTGACCGAAAGGTTGATGGTTTTAACCAGATTGACGCGGAACGTGCGGCGCGTGTCGTACCAGACGTCGCGGCTGCAATATCGCCACCACTCCGCCACTTTCCGACTTATCTCACTATACCTCAACATGTTCCGCAGTCAATTAACGTGATTATCTCACATTATCTGGCATCTCACCTTGCCGACCGGCAGTTTGCCCTCCATCTGGACAGGTATGCGGCGGTCGTCTGCGGTAATCCATGCATCCATATCGTCGGAGGTCTTGCGTCCGCTGTCGCCGGTGAATACAAAGGTGATATGGTAGCAGCGGTACTCGCGTTTGCCCACCTTGATGGTCTCGATTCCGTGGTATTTGAACGAAAGCGACTCCTTGCGTTTACCGGAGAATATGGTCACGGTGCGTTGTTGCCCGGCCTTCCATTGGTCAAAAGGGATGGCACGCATGAAGTAGAACGACGAAAGCATGTCGACGGTCGTACCCATTGATTCCAGTTCCAGGTTCTGATTCACCTTTTCGCGGCCTTTTTTCACGACGCGGCGCGAGCAGGCTCCGCGGACCACATTGCCATGATAACTGAAACGGACCACGTCGTGTTTGTGCTCGCCGCCCTCATGAGCGATTTTCTCATAAATCAGCGGACGGAATCCGTCTTTCAGAATCACGCCGTTGAGGGTGTCGCGCACTTCAAAGAAGTGGTCGGCCCAGGGTTCGGAAGCGGCTGTAAGTTGGGTCACGTACCTGTCGCCCTGGTTCCGGAGCGTTATGGTGGCATGACCGGCCTGTTTGTTGATGAGGCCCCATTTGTACATGACTTTGTATGAAATGGTCTCATCGGCAAACGTGAGCGCGCACAGGTTGGCTATCGCGGCAAACAGCAGAAATACGGCAAGTGAAATTCGTTTCATCAATTATATAACCGGAATTTTGACACAAAGTTTACGATGGCTGCCGATGCCGATGTTCGGAGCATGGGCATCGTCCGGGAAAAACACGGCCAGTTGGCCGCGGCGCAGGTGCAGAAGCGCCTGGGCGGAATCTCCGTAAAAGGCCACATCATGTTCCTCGTCGTAGGCCGAAAGTTCATGTACGAGGCAGCCGGCCGACGCCCAGCCAATGGTCTCCGGGCCTTTCAGGGGTACGTGGATATCAATGTAACGACGATGAAGTTCCAGGCGGGCGCGCTCGCGCGGAACCAGAGCGGGACATTCGCATTTCACCGTGATTCCGTCTCCGATTTCGATAACGCCGGACGCAAATTCGTCGCCGGCGTGTTGGCGCACCCAGCGCAGGGCCTCGCCCAGCAGGGGAGTGATATTGTCGAATATTTCAGAACGATTTATGTCGCAGACTATCATTTGAAACTGTTATTTATGATTTTCACTATCATGTATCAGGTCAAGAGGGAGCATTGCGCGCGAACTCTGCTCGATATGCTTGTTGCGCCAGCATTTGCGGCACACGGCCACATAACGGTCATCACCGCCGATTTCAACCTGTGCGCCTTCCTCCACAAAATCGCCGTTGGAGTCGATGCGGGCGTTGACTATGGTCTTGTGGCCGCAGTTGCAGGTGGATTTGATTTCGTCGATTGTATCGGCTATCTCGAACAGGCGTCGCGAGCCCTCGAACAGATGTGTCTGGAAGTCGGTCCGGAGTCCGTAGCATATCACGTTGCTGCCAAGGTCGTCGACCACGCGCGACAACTGGTCGACCTGGCTCTCGGTCAGGAACTGGGCCTCGTCAATCAGATACCAGTCCACCACCCGGCCCTTGTCGCGATAAAGGCTCAGAGCAAACTCATACAAATCGGTATTTGTATAAATCCATGTACACTCGCGCTCGATTCCGATACGGGAATGAATCACGTTGCGCGACTCGCGGGTGTCGATGACGGGTTTCATGCACAGATAGTCCATGTTGCGCTCCTCGAAGTTGTAGGCCGTGGTGAGCAACAGTGCCGTTTTGGCCGAACCCATGGTGCCATATCTGAAATATAGTTTTCCTTTTCGGTACATAAGAAATGCGATGTTGAACGAATGTCAAAGTTAATAAGAATTTTTGGGTAAGGCACGATTATCCGGAAATATTTATCAACATTCGTGGCACTTTTATTACCCGCACCGCAATGACGGCCGCATAGGCGTGGTTTAAGAGCGTGGCTCAAAAAACATCGCGCCGGCCGTTTGGGGCCGACGCGACGAGGATAAAGTATGATGTTGATAAAGGTTTACTTGTCCTGTACCAGCGACACGATAAGTTCCTTCTCATCCTCAGGGTCGCTGTCGATATTGATTTTACCTTCGCGGGCAAGCCAGCCAAGTGCAGCAAAGAGTTCCTTGTCTTTGAGTTTAGCGATTTTTTTAATCTGCTTTACTCCCAGCGCATCGGCAGTTGAAAGAGCCTGCCATACAGCACCGGCGTTTGTGCCAATTGCTTCTACGTTCATAGTTGGAATTTCGTTAAGTTTGTTAGACAAAAAAATTATGATTTTACAGTTCTATTTGCAATTTGCATGCAAAGTTACGAAAACACTTTCATTTTATAAACTATATTGATAACAAAATTTACTTAAAATTGTTTATTCCGCAGCAAAATTCTACTATTCAGCCCGTTAGCAATGGCAAAAGAAACATGCGGCAACAGTCTTAATCAGACGCTGCCGCACGAATTATATTGATTTTCAGTCAGGGATTGTCAGAACAGCCAGGCGGCCGTGATAGTCCAGTAACGGTTTTTACCCTCGATTCCCGCGGCCTGGTGGTCACCGCCGGAAACAGCATTGAAGGCCTTGGTCATGCCGAGACCATAGGAGGCGCCAACCTGCAGATGGCGGAACAACTGAAGTCCGAGGCCGAAATTCCAGGCAATATCGCATTTTTTGTTGCGCGCGAAATCCTTCACGGCTTCTTTCGAGGTCAGGAAGGCAAAACTGGGACCCGTAAAGATATACGGCGAAATGATTTTGCCCACCAGCGGCAGGCCGAACTTGTATTTGAGGTTCAGGGGAATCTCGATATAGTCGTTGTTGACATTGACAACATTTTTCACTCCGGCTGCGTCTACGGCCAACTGACCTGAACGGCGGACATACATTGCCGAAAGGTCGAAACCGAAATTCACCATAGGAATCATGACTTCGATTTCTATACCGCCGGTGAAGCCGGCACGGTTGTCGGAATCAAAGACGGATTCATCGAGGCTGAATTTGTTGACATTAACACCCAGACGGGGACCGATGGAGAACTGGGCCATCGCAGGCATCATCACCGCGATGGCAAGCAGAGCGAGCCAGAAACGTTTCATGTTTTTCATTATTTACGGATTGATATTAGTTATGCTGCAAAGGTATAACAAATTTTAAACTTTACAAATTCCCGGCATGATTTCTTTTGTCTTTCCGCGCATGACCGCCGGTTTGCAGCGTGGATTGATGCAGTTCCTAATATAAATAATAGCCGGCCCCGGGCGCGGGATGCGCCTGAGGCCGGCTGCTGTTTCGTTTAGAGCGGGAGTTATTTGCCGAAATAGCGGTTGTAGAGACCTTCAAAGCCCTTGCCGTGGCGAGCCTCGTCCTTGGCCATTTCATGAACGGTGTCGTGGATGGCGTCGAGGTTCAGTTTCTTGGCACGCGCTGCGATACGCATCTTGTCGGCGTTGGCGCCGGCTTCGGCAATCATGCGCTTGTAGAGGTTTGTCTTGGTGTCCCAGACAACATCGCCCAGCAGTTCGGCGAATTTGGCGGCGTGTTCGGCCTCCTCGATTGCATAGCGGCGGAAAGCCTCGGCAACTTCGGGATAGCCTTCGCGGTCGGCCTGACGGGCCATTGCCAAATACTGGCCGGCTTCGGTACATTCGCCCATGAAGTGGGCGTTGAGGTCCTTCTTCATTTCCTCGTCGGTATCCTTGGCTATGCCTACGACATGCTCGGTAACGAATGTGAGGGGTGCGGTTTCGTCGATTTCCTCGAATTTATCGGCGCCTACGCCACAGAGGGGGCACTTTTCGGGAGCGGTGTCACCTTCGTGAACATAGCCGCATACCGTGCATCTGAATTTTTTGCTCATTTTTTGTAATGTTAATTATGCGTTTTTACGTCTTTCGGTTGTTGCCGGATTCTATCTGCCGGCAGATGCAAAATTACATATTATTTCAATAACTGCAATATCCGTCGCAATAATTTTCGTTCATTTTTCCGCGTCAGAAATCGTTTTAATTAAATTTAGTGCCGACGGCCGCGGCGTTAACAA
>CAJJOO010000155.1 GCA_905193395.1 uncultured Porphyromonadaceae bacterium | reverse complement strand
GGGGTCGCTGGGGACTCCCCCGCCGGTGGCGATGATGCCGGCCGATTTGTCGCACAAATCCTCGATAACACGGCGTTCGAGGGCGCGGAAGCCTTCCTCGCCCCGTGTCTCGAAAATCCGGCCCACAGACATACCGGCCCTACGCTCGATTTCGGCGTCTGTATCGACCGACGGCAGGCCGGTGCGGGCGGCAACGGCCTCGGCCAGCGTGGTTTTACCCGAACACATGGTGCCGATCAGAAAAATCGGCCCCCGCGGATTCATTTGTTATCCTTAACCTGCTCCTTGAGGAGGTCGCGGATTTCGGTGAGCAGTTCTTCCTGTGTCGGTCCGGCGGGAGCGGCGGGAGCAGGCTCCTCGGCCTTCTTGCGCATAACCTTGTTCATCACCTTGATGGCCAGGAATATGCAGAAGGCGATGATGAGGAAGTCGACAATCGTCTGCACGAAAGCACCCCAAGTGATGGCCACCTCGGGAATGATTTCATCGCCGTTTTTGGTCGACTCCTTAAGTACGTATTTGAACTCGGAGAAGTTCGTGCCGCCGGTCAGGACGCCGATTCCCGGCATAATGATATCATTTACGAGCGAGGTGACAATCTTGCCGAAAGCACCGCCGACAATAACACCGACTGCCATGTCCACGACATTGCCGCGCATGGCAAATTCCTTGAATTCTTTCAGTAAATTTTTCATATTGTGCAAATGTAGTTAAAAATCACCAAACAACGTCATTCCCCCGCAAAAAAATCACTTGGCGGGGGATATGAGCGTGGCCACGTAGGGAGTGGGACGGAGTTCATAGGCCCGTCGCAGCAGCATGCGTCCCTCGGGGTCGCCCTTCATGTCGAGACAGTTGCCCAGGGACAGGAGCGCCTCGTAGTTGTCGGGGTCGAGCCTGAGCATTTCTCGCCACACGCCTTCGGCAGCGCTGAAATCATCCTGTAGGGCATAGCCGCGGGCCAGGATTGACAGGTATTCCGGGGAATCGGGCAGGCCGGCCAGCATGATGTGGGCATATTTCACCATCATCGGCCCGTCGCAGCGGAAGATGAAATGTTCCAGAAGTTCATGGTCGATGGCACGCGACATCCACGGCATCTCGTTGCGGAGTACGGGCAGCAGGGCGCCGTAGCGGTCGCCGGCACCGATTGAGAACAGTGTGGAACGCACGCGGCCCAGGAGCGGCGCGAAGCCTATGCCGTGACTCATGGCGCGGGTCATGGCGTCGGCGGCCGAAACCGTGTCGCCGGCCATCACGTCCGATGCCACCACCATGGCGTAAAGCCCGGCGGAATCGGGCCGCAGGTCAATCGCCATTTCATAGAGCGCAGTGGCGCTGGCCCACTCGGCGGCGTCGAAGGCCCGCGCCCCGCGGGTGGTAAGCGTGGTCAGGCGGTCCGGGGCCATGGCGGCAGCAGTGGCGCCCAGAAGTGCGAGTATCAGTGGAAGCAGACGGCGCATCATAGTCAGTATTTGAACGAACTGCCGCCCAGGAATTCGCGCAGCAGCGAAGTCGAGGGAATGGCACTTAGGTCGATAGTCTCGAAATAGGACAGGAATTTGAGCAGGCGGTAGGCCTCGGCAAATTCGGGAACGTCGCGGGGTACGTTGTGCAGAATCGGGTCGGCGAAAGGCTTCATCACGCTCAGTTCATAGAGCAGCGAGGAATTGAACATGGCGTCGGCATTCTCCTGGAAGGGAAAAATCCATTTTTCCTCGCCGCGTCGCACGCTGGGCCAGCGCCGGATGGTGTCGAGTGCCGAGGTGCCGCGATATTTATGGTCGCGGATTATGCGGCGCAGCAGACGGTTGTCGGTGGTTGGAATCCAGTTGTGGTCGTCGATGGTGATTGTGGTGAGCGAGGATACATAGAGGCGGAATTTCATCTTCTCGGGGATGTGGCCGGTCAGTTCGGGGTTCAGGCCGTGGATGCCCTCGATGAGGAGTATTGACCCGGGTTCCAGGCTCACGCGGTTGCCGCGGTATTCGCGCCGTCCGGTAGTGAAATTGTAGGTGGGAATCTCGACGGTGCGCCCGTCAAGGATATCATTGAGGTCGGCGTTGAACTGGCCCAGGTCCAGGGCGTAAAGCGACTCATAGTCGTAGTCGCCGGCGGCATCGCGCGGCGTGTGGTCGCGGTCCACGAAGTAATCGTCCAGCGAAATCAGCCTGGGTTTCAGTAGATTGGTCATCAACTGGATTCCGAGCCTTTTTGTGGTGGTGGTCTTGCCCGAGGACGAAGGGCCGGAAATCAGCACCACGCGCGCGCCGCCCTCGCGGTAACGGCGCGTGATTTCGTCGCTGATGCGTGCCAGGGCCTTCTCGTGCAGGGCCTCGGAGACGTTCACCAGGTCGTTGCCCTGCCTACGGGCCACGGCCAGATTCAGTTCGCCCACGTTGCCCACGCCCACGATGCGGTTGAAGGCCAGATAGTCGGTGAACGCGGCATACATCTTGTCCTGGTCCACATGCGTGGCCGTTTTCGCGGGATTCCGGCGGTCTGGCCCCACCAGCAGGAACCCCTCCTTGAATGGCCGCAGTTCCCACACCTTCAGCATCCCCGTGCGCGGAGCCAAGGTACCGTAGTAACTGTCGCTGATGCCGTCGAGGGTATAGTAGGTGGTATATATCGAATGGTTGGTGTCGAGAAGTTTCACCTTGTCCTCCAACCCCTGGTTCTCGAACATACGGGCCACCTGCAATGTGGGTTCCTCGTGACGCTCGAAGGGGATGTCGGCGTCCACCAGGCGGCGCATCTCGGCCGACAGAGCCTCCACGGTTTCCGGCTTACATTCCATGCCGTCCAGGCGGCAATAGTAGCCGCGCGATATGGAATGTTCAATTCTGAGCCTCACCCCGGGATACAGACGCGACACTGCGCGGTACAGCACCATGCACAGCGAGCGGATATAGGCGCGCTCGCCCGAAGGATGCGTCACCGGCAGGAACTCGACCTGCAAAGGACGGTAGACCCTGAAACACAGAGCCTCGTTTTTGTTGTTGACTCGAGCGCAAATCGGCTCGAATCCCAGTTGCGGGGCCAGCGACGCGGCCACGTCGGCCAATGGCGTCCCGCCGGCAATATCAATATCGCTATCGGTGTTGAGGCAGCGGATTCTGAGGGTATTGTCCATAATTCGGGGTGGGTGTGTGAGGTGTGGTGAGAAATCAGAGGAATTTATCGCCGTAATTCACCTTGGCGTCGTTTACCATCTGCTTGATGCGCTGTTCGCGTTCCTTGGGGCAGATGAGCAGGGCGTCGCCGGAATCGGCGATTATATAGTCGTTCAGGCCGTCGACGACGATGAGTTTGTCCTCCTTTACGGCGAAAATATTGCCCGTGGCGTTGTAGGCCAGCACGCGGCAGCGCTGCGTCACGTTGCCGTCGCGGTTCTTGGGCGAGATGTCATAGAGCGCGCTCCATGTGCCCAGGTCGTTCCAGCCGAACGATACCGTCTCGACATACACGTTCGAGGCCTTTTCCATCACGGCATAGTCGATAGAGATGCTCAGACACGACGGGAAAGCGCGGGCAATGAATGTAGCCTCCTCGGGCGTGCCGAAATCGTCGCGGCCCTCGGCAAAGACATCGTTGATTTCCGGAGCATTCTCGGCCAGCGAGGCTATGAGCGTCGAGGCTTTCCAGAGGAAAATGCCCGAATTCCAGAAAAACTCGCCCGTGCGCAGAAAGGTGCGCGCCAGTTCGATATCGGGCTTTTCCGTGAAGGTCTTCACCTTGTGAATCTCACCGTCGACCACCGGGCCAATCTGGATATAGCCGTAGCCGGTTTCCGGGCGTGTGGGCTTGATACCCAGTGTTAGCAGCGCGTCGTGCGTCTCCACGAAATCGAAGCCCGCCATCACAGCGCTCTCAAACTCCCGCTCGCGGGTGATGAGATGGTCGCTCGGCGTGACAATCATTGACGCCTCGGGGTCGATGGCGCGGATATGATATGCGGCCCATGCCAGGCACGGAGCCGTGTTGCGCCGCGCTGGCTCGGCCAGGATGCGCTCCGGCGCCACGTCGGGCAACTGCTCGCGTATCTTGGCCACATACATGGCATTGGTGAGGATGAAGATATTCTGTTCGGGCACCACGGCCAGGATACGGTCGTAACTCATCTGAAGCAGCGAGCGGCCCGTGCCGAGAAAGTCGATAAACTGTTTGGGATTGTCCGTGCGGCTGTAAGGCCAGAAGCGGCTGCCGATACCACCGCACATAATCACACAATATCTATGCTCGTTTTTCATTGGTCATTGAGGTTTGTGACATTAGGGAGTGCTAAATTAAGGCATTTTTTTGTAAAAACAAAGTAAAAACACTCCGGAGGCCTAAAAGTGCATTTTTTGAAGCAAAAAAGGCCAAAAAACACCGTAAGCGCTACGGCCGGCGTTAAAAATGTTAAAGCGTTTGCACGTACGACGCCGGCGACGTAAATTTGCAATCCTTATCGCCGCCACGACGATACCGACAGAACGGGGCTGACCGGTTTTGACAGCGTGTAGAGGTGGTGTGTAAGCGTGCAGAGCCATGATGAAAGCCTCTTTAATCCCGCATCAAAAAATTTAATTGGCGAAAATAATCTCGCTCTCGCTGCCTGATTGAAGCACAGTAGATCGGCTTAATCCCCGCGACAGTCGCAGGGACGAGACATCGCCCGAT
>CAJJOO010000154.1 GCA_905193395.1 uncultured Porphyromonadaceae bacterium | reverse complement strand
CAAGGATACCGGCCGCAATAAGTATGTTCTTAACTCGAAGCATTTTTAAGATTTTGTCCGTTTATATTTCTAAACATTCGTGAGGTATAATTGTTGACAACGGTTCGCCCCGAGAAGAAAGTTTTTCCCATATCAAAGCAAATATTTAAATATGTTGGCTCGCAATGCGGCGTGATTGCACGAAAATTGCTATCTTTGCAACAAATTGTACAATATAGAAAACGACAATGCTTAAAAAATTCTTCATATCGATGCTCGGCACAATGGCCGGGATGTTTCTGACCCTTCTTATCGCCGGTTTTACCATATTCATATTAATCGCCTCATTGGCAGGTGGTTCTGCCAGCGATAGCATCATCAGGGACAAAAGTGTCCTTTACCTTAAACTTGACGGCACACTGCCCGAACGCTATTCGTCGCAGAGCCTTGTCGATATCCTGAATGAAGCCGAAAAGGACGGTGAGAGTGTCTCCGACATTATCGACGCCCTGGACCTTGCCGCCGATGACGACCGCATCGAAGGCGTATATATCGACGCACTCGGCGCATCCTCCGGCGTCGCCTCGCGCGAGGAAATCGCAGCCGCCATCCGCCGTTTCAAGGAAAGCGGGAAGTGGGTGCTGGCCTATGCGGACTCTTACGGCCAGGGCGACTACATGCTCGCTTCGCTCGCAGATACCGTTTACCTGAACCCCTGCGGCAGCATCGACGTCCGGGGAATCGCAACACAGTCGCCCTTCCTCACCGGTCTGCTGGACAAACTCGGCATCAAGATGCAGATTCTCAAAGTCGGAACTTACAAAAGTGCCGTCGAGCCTTTTGTCAACACCGAGATGAGTCCCGCCGCACGCCTGCAGTCGCAGGCCATGGTCGACACCATGTGGAGCGTAATTGCCGGTACCATAGCCGAAGCCCGCAAAGTCAAGGTCAGCCAAGTCAATTCCTGGGCCGACACCATCATGTTCTGTCTGCCCGCCGCAACAGACGTCAGCCTTGGTGCCGCTTCCGTCACTGCCTATCGCCGACAGGTCGAGAATGTGATCCGCGACCGTTGCGGCCTCAAGCAAGACGAGGACCTGCGTCTCGTATTGCCCTCCGACTACATGTTGCAGGCACCCAAGTTCGGCAGCGAGAAGGAACATGTGGCAGTCCTCTTTGCCTCGGGCGACATCGTTGACCGCGGAAATGAAGGTATTTCCGGTGAGGCCATGGCTCCACAGATTATCGAACTCGCCGACAACGATAAGGTCACCGGTCTGGTCCTCAGGGTAAATTCCGGCGGCGGCAGTGCCTTCGCCTCCGAGCAGATCTGGGAGGCCCTGGAATATTTCAAGAGCAAAGGCAAACCCTACTACGTTTCGATGGGCGATTATGCCGCATCGGGCGGTTACTACATCTCCTGCGGTGCCGATTCAATCTGGGCCGACCGCTCGACCATTACCGGTTCGATTGGCGTATTCGGCATGGTACCCGATTTTTCCGGACTCATAACAGGCAAACTCGGCGTCACTTTCGACGGCGTCAGCAGCAATCCCAACGCCACTTTCCTCTCCGTACTCGGCCCCATGACGCAGCAACAGCATGATGCCATGCAGCGTTCGGTCGAAGACATCTACGAACTGTTCACATCTCGCGTTGCCGCAGGCCGCGGCATGTCGCAGGACTCCGTGAAAAGCATTGCCGAAGGCCGCGTATGGACCGGCGGTGCCGCACTCGAACTCGGCCTCGTCGACTGCATCGGCACGATGTACGATGCCATAGGCGCCATCACCGATCGTCTTGACCTGGACCGCGGCGACGTTATCTACTATCCCGAAATCTCCGACAGTTTCATGTCGACGCTCATACGCAATGCGGTCGAGGACAATGCCGCCGTCCGCGACATCAACGATGCCACCCGGGCAGCGCGCCTGGTACGCTACTTCCGCGAAATGGCACCGGTCCAGGCCCGCATGCCCCTGGTGATTACTGAAAACTGACAGTACTTCAAAAAACTAAACCGCAAAGGCCGTGCCATCCCACTCGTTGCTGTCCAAAATGATTCTGCTGCCCTGTTCAAAACTGTACGGGGCGGGCACATGGGTGCGCAATAAGATGTTCGACCTGCACCTGCTGCCACAGCACGAATTCGATGTGCCTGTAATTGTTGTAGGCAATCTTTCGGCCGGTGGCACCGGCAAGACTCCACATACCGAATATATTGTGGACGCGCTGCGGCTGAATTATCATCCGGCCGTCGTCTCGCGCGGCTACAAGCGTGCAACAAAGGGTTTTGTGCTTGCCACCCCCTACTCCAAGCCATCCGACATAGGCGACGAAGCATATCAGATATACCACAAATTCGACTGCAAGGTGACCGTGGCAGTCGGCGAGGACCGCGTGAAAGCCATCAACGAGGTCCTGTCCCTCGACCCCGACATCAACCTTATCATACTTGACGATGCCTTTCAGCACCGGTATGTGAAACCGACCATCTCGATTCTGATTACCGAATTCGGACGCCCGCTGTATCAGGACAGTCTGTTGCCGTATGGAAGGCTTCGCGAAAGTGTTTCAGGGAAAAACCGCGCCGACATCGTGGTGGTGAGCAAATGCCCCGACAGCATGACCGGCCTCGACGTTCGTCTGTTCCGCAATAACCTCGGTCTGTTCCCCTACCAGAGCCTGTTCTTCTCGCGATATGCCTATCAGAATCTGGTGCCACTGTTTCCCGACAGCGTACCGGCGGTGCCCTGTCTCGAATGGATGACCGAGGCCGACTCAATCCTGGCCGTGGCCGGAATCGGCAACCCCAGGCCCTTTGTCCGCTATCTGAAAAGTTTCATGCCCCGCGTACGTGTCAATATATTCGGCGACCACCATAATTTCAGCCGCCGAGACATGGAGGTCCTCAAACAGCGTTTCGCAACAATGCGCGGTACATCCAAAATACTTGTCACCACGGAGAAAGATGCCGTCAGAATGGCTTCTAACCCATATTTCCCCCCCGAAATGAGGCCTTTTGCCTACTATCTGCCCGTGAAGGTCGATTTCCTTCCGTCGGCCGGAAACACCTTCGCCGAACAGATAAACAAATTATTACAGTCCGGAACCGGAAGAAAATAAAAACATTCGGCGCCCGGGATTCGTTATTGAATTACTTATTCACTAAACATAAAACATCAAACACCATGCTGAACAAAATCAAAGAGACAGCCGCATATCTGCGCGAAAATGCTACCGGCGAAATGCCAAAGACAGCCATTATCCTCGGCACAGGCCTTGGCTCGCTGGTCGACTTTATCAAAGACAAGCTGTATATTCCCTATAAAGAAATTCCCAATTTTCCCGTTTCGACAGTCGAGGGCCACAGCGGCAATCTGATTTTCGGCACACTGGGCGGCAAGCGCGTCATTGCCATGCAGGGCCGCTTCCACTATTATGAAGGCTACGACATGAAGGCCGTGACTTTCCCCGTTCGCGTGTTTCGCGAACTCGGCGTCGATACTCTCTTCGTTTCCAACGCTTCCGGCGGTATGAACAAGGAATTCCGCGTCGGCGACGTGATGATTATCACCGACCATATCAACCTCTTCCCCGAAAATCCCCTGCGCGGCAAGAACTACAATGAACTCGGCCCGCGCTTCCCGGCAATGACCGAAGCCTACGACCACAACCTTGTTGCACTGGCCGACAAAATTGCCGCCGAAAACAATATCCGCGTGATGCACGGCGTATACGTCGGCACCACCGGCCCCACATTCGAGACGCCCGCCGAATATGAATATTTCCGCGTTATCGGCGGCGATGCCGTGGGCATGTCTACGGTTCCCGAAGTTATCGTAGCCCGTCACGGTGGAATGAGGGTCTTCGGCGTGTCCGTCATTACCGACCTCGGCGGCAAGGACATCCGTCAGGTTCCCACCCACGAGGAAGTGCAGGAAGCAGCCCAGAAAGCGCAGCCCAACGTTGTGGCTATCATGCGCGAAATGGTGAAACGCTGCTGATTCCCCGTCCCATACCCTGCTGCCGTTCATTTAACGGCGGCGGGGATTTTTGAAGACTGTCAAACAAAATTCCGGCGTTTCCCTCCGGCGCCATAACTACATTATTATATAATGTCGGAAATTTCCCAACTCGGCGAATTCGGACTGATTGACCATCTGACCGAGAATCTGCCCGTAAATAATAAATCCACGCTGAAAGGCGTAGGCGACGATGCGGCCGTGATGCACTACGAATCGGACCGCGACATCCTGGTCACCACCGACCTCCTGCTCGAAAACGTTCATTTCGACCTCACCTATGTGCCCCTGAAGCATCTCGGCTACAAGAGCGCCATTGTGAATTTCTCGGATATCTATGCCATGAACGGCACCCCGCGCCAGATTACGGTATCGCTGGGTATCTCGAGCCGCTTCACCCTTGAGCATATTGAGGAACTTTATGCCGGAATCCGTCACGCCTGCGAGAGATACGGCGTCGATCTGGTCGGCGGCGACACCTCGGCGTCTAACCAGGGCCTGGTGATTTCAATCACCTGTCTGGGCGATGCTCTCCGCGACGACATCGTTTATCGCGACGGCGCCAAGCCCACCGACTTGATTTGCGTCAGCGGCGACCTAGGCGCGGCATACATGGGTCTGCAACTGCTGGAACGCGAAAAGGCCGCGTCCGTCGGCATGA
>CAJJOO010000153.1 GCA_905193395.1 uncultured Porphyromonadaceae bacterium | reverse complement strand
CAAAGTTAGAACCTTTTTTCTTCCCCACAAAACTTTTTCCGCATTTTAATCTATTTTTAGTTTCATTCATGTATTTTAAATTGGCAGACCATATTCTTTACACTACCTTTGCGTCAGATATGTCGTGCCCGCATAGCGGGCTGCCGAATAATCCGCAGTAACCTTATACCATGAAACTTAGACTTCCTTTATTTATCATCGCACTGGTTGCGCTGGCCTCGACGGCCTGCGCAGCCACAGGCGATGTCGTCGTGGGCGCCGCCCGCACAGACTGCTATGTCCCCGCACTCAAAGGCAAGCGTATTGCCCTCCTTTCGAACAACACCGGCATGGTCGGCGACAAACACACGCTCGACATCATGCTTGAAAACGGCCTCAACGTGGTGACGATTCTCGCCCCCGAACACGGTTTCCGCGGCAAGGCAGATGCCGGCGAGCACGTGGGCAGCAGCGTCGATCCGCAGACCGGAATCCCCATCGCATCGCTCTACGACGGAAAGCGCCGCGCTCCGGCCAAGGAAGTTATGGACAGCATCGACGTGATTGTCTTCGACATCCAGGATGTGGGCCTGCGGTATTACACCTACTACTGCACGATGTTCGACATGATGAACGCCGCGCAGGCCGAAGGCAAGGAATTCATGGTCCTGGACCGTCCCAACCCGAACGGAATGTATGTCGACGGCCCGATTCTCGACATGAAATATGAGTCGGGCGTCGGCCGCCTGCCCATCCCCGTGGTCCACGGCATGACCCTGGGCGAACTGGCCCGCATGATTGTGGGCGAAGGCTGGCTCAAAGGCGAAGGTCCCCTGCCCCTGACCGTGGTCCCCTGCCTCAACTACACCCATCAGACACGTTACAATCTGCCCGTTGCGCCCTCGCCCAACCTGCGCACGATGCTCTCGATCTACCTCTATCCCTCAATCTGCTACTTCGAAGGCACACAGATAAGCCTGGGCCGCGGCACCGACGCCCCCTTTGAAATATACGGCCATCCCGACTACAAGGGCGGCGACTTCACCTTCACCCCGCGTAGCACCTTCGGCGCCAAGAACCCGCCGCTCAAGGACCGCCTGTGCCACGGCGTGGACCTGCGCGGCACCGACCCCGAGCAGGCAATCGCCCGCGGCGTCGACCTGCAATATGTCATCGACGCCTACAACAAGACCGGCATGGGCGAGGCCTTCTTCACGCCCTTCTTCGAGAAACTCATCGGCCGCGGCGACATCCGCACCATGATCATGCAGGGCCTCAGCGCCGATGAAATCAAAGCCACCTGGGCCGACGACGTCAGCCGTTTCCGCACTCAGCGCGCCCCCTATCTCCTTTATTCCGAATAAGCCATGAGCCAGCCCGTCATCGTCATTATCACCATCGCGGCCTATTTCGCGCTGCTGATGATTGTCTCGTACTTCGCCTCGCGTGGTTCCGACAACTCCACTTTCTTCACCGGCAACCGTCAGGCGCCCTGGCCCGTCGTGGCCTTCGCCATGATTGGCGCGGCAATTTCCGGCGTCACCTTCATATCCGTCCCCGGCATGGTCGTGGGCAAGGGCTACGCATACCTGCAGATGGTTCTCGGCTTCATCGTGGGCTATTTCGTCATAGCCTTTGTGCTGGTGCCGATGTTCTACAAGCGTAACCTCATTTCCATCTACGGCTACCTTGAAGAACGCTTCGGCTCGTCGACCTACCGCACCGGTGCCTGGTTCTTCTTCATTTCCAAGATGCTGGGCGCGTCGGTCCGCTTCTTCGTGGTCTGCGCCGTGCTGCAACTGCTGGTCTTCGCGCCGCTCCACATCCCCTTCACCTTCAACGTCATCGTCACCATCGCGCTGATTTGGCTCTACACCGTGCAGGGAGGCGTCAAGACCCTTATATGGACCGATACGCTGAAAAGTTTCTGCCTCATCATGTCGGTGATTCTGTGCATCTATTATGTGGCGCAGAATCTGGGCATGTCGTTCTCCGACATGACCGGCGCCATCTCCTCGCATCCCACCTCGCGCATGTTCTTCTTCGACGATCCCATGGCCGGAACCTACTTCTGGAAACAGTTCCTGGCCGGCGTCTTCATGGCCATCGCCACCAACGGCCTCGACCAGGACATGATGCAGCGCAACCTCACCTGCCGCAACTCGCGCCAGTCGCAGAAAAACATGATTGTCAGCGGCATATTGCAGTTCTTCGTCATCGCCCTCTTCCTGCTGCTCGGTACGCTGCTGGTGATTTTCCTTGACCGCAACGGCATCGCCAAGCCCGAAAAGACCGACGAAATCTTCGGCATGGTGGCCTTCCACCCGTCAATTCCCGTAATCGTGGGCATCCTCTTTGTCCTCGGACTGATTTCCGCCGCCTACTCCGCCGCCGGCTCGGCCCTGACCTCGCTCACCACATCCTATACCGTCGACATCCTCGGCGCCCACAAGAAACAGACGCCCGAGCGCCTCACACGTACCCGCAAGATCGTCCACATGGCAATGTCGGCCGTCATGGGCCTCGTAATCATCGCCTTCTACTATCTGAGCGAGGAGGACGCCATCTCGGCCGTCTATACCCTGGCATCATATACCTACGGCCCCATCCTCGGTCTCTTTGTCTACGGCATGTTCCGCAAAAAGCCCGTCCGCGACCGATACGTTCCCCTGGTGTGCATCGCCGCCCCGGCCCTGTCCTGGTGCCTGCAATGGGTTCTGAAGCACGCGTTCGGCTACGAAACCAGTTTTGAACTGCTGCTGATGAACGCAGCCATCACCTTCCTGGGCCTCGAACTCCTCTCGACGCACGCCAAAAAGGCCGCCGCGGCACAGTAAGGACGCCCCTCGGTATCGGCAATGGCACGCGAAACCATCAACCGCTGCATCTGGCTCGTGGAGACAATCCGCCGCCACGGACGCATCACGCGCACCGAACTGGCCCGCTGCTGGGACCGTTCGCCCATGAGCGACGGCACCCCCATGTCGCGAAAATCGTTCTACAACTACCGCGACATGGCCCAGGAACTCTTCAACCTCCGCATCGAGTGCGACCCGTCGACCTACGAATATTATGTCGACGAGGACTCCTCGCAGTCGGACAGCGTCACCAACTGGCTGCTCAACTCCATGAGCCTCAACCGCCTGCTGTCCGACGCCCGCGACGTTGCCTCGCGCATTTCCGTTGAGAACGTTCCCTCGGCCCGCGAGCACCTCGGCGTGATTATCGACGCCCTGAAGGAATCCTCCCCCGTACGCTTTGTCTACCACGCCTACACCCGTGTCCAGGGCAAGGAAGTCACCCTGAGGCCATATTTCGTAAAACTGTTCAAGCAGCGCTGGTACGTGGTGGGCTACAACACCGCCGACGAGCGAATCAAGACCTATGCCCTCGACCGCATCCGCGACCTGGTCTCCCTGCCCGAGAAATTCGAGCCTGACCCCGACATCGATCCCGAATCATACTTTGCCGACTCCTACGGCATCGTGGTGACACAGGGCGACGTGCGCAAAGTGGTTCTGAAAGCCGACCCGCGCCAGGCCAAATACCTCGCCGCGCTACCCCTGCACCATTCCCAGATTCAGATTGTCGGCGACCGCTACTCCCTGTTCACCCTGCGCCTGCGCATCACCGACGATTTCGTCGAGGAACTCCTGTCCCACGGCCAGGGAATCACCGTCCTCGAGCCGCCCGAACTCCGCGCCCGCATCAAGGCCGAACTCTCCGCCGCCCTGAAAAATTACACCGACTGACGCCCCTGCCGGCTGTTAATATTGATTAAGAGACGCCTTTCTCAGCAAAAAGATGTGAATAAGTTTTGCAGTCCGCTCCGGTAACTGTAATTTTACAAAATAAACGCACCCGCGGCAACGCCACCAATCATGATTCAGGCAAAGGACATAAAAAAGACATTCGGCCACCTTCAGGTGCTGAAAGGCATCGACCTCGACGTGAGGCCGCATGCCGTCACGTCCATTGTCGGCCCCAGCGGCGCCGGAAAGACAACCCTTCTGCAAGTACTCGGCACCCTCTCGCGCCCCGATTGCGGCTCCGTAACCTACGACGGCACCGACGTCTTCGCCCTGGCCGACCGCGACCTCTCGCGCTTCCGCTGCCACAACATCGGCTTCGTGTTCCAGATGCACCGCCTGCTGCCCGAATTCACCCTGGCCGAGAACGTGGCTCTGCCTGCACTCATCGCCGGCTTCCCCCGCCGCAAGGCAATGGAACGCGCCACCGCACTCCTCAGCGAACTGGGTCTAGGCGACCGCGTCTCGCACCGCCCCGCCCAACTCTCAGGAGGCGAATGTCAGCGCGGTGCCGTGGCTCGCGCCCTAATCAACGACCCCGCCGTGATTCTGGCCGACGAACCCTCCGGGAGTCTCGACTCCCGCAACCGAGGCGAACTCCACCGCTTGTTCTTCGACCTCTGCCGCGACCGTGGCGTCACTTTCGTGATTGTGACACACGACGAAAACCTCGCCGCCGATTCCGACGTAATCGTCTCGATGGCCGACGGACGCATCACCTCCGTCACCGCACGCAAATAAAAAAACACACAAACCGATTATATAAATTTTAAAGTAAAAAAGAACCAATGAAGAAAATCAACTACCTGCTGCTGATGCTGGCCGTCATCCTCGGATTCGGCCTCACCGCCTGCAACGATGACGACAACAATAACAACAACGGCTC
>CAJJOO010000152.1 GCA_905193395.1 uncultured Porphyromonadaceae bacterium | reverse complement strand
CACAAACATCAGCAGGCGGTTGGTGCGCCGGCCGGCCAGGGCCAGTTGCAGCGACTGTATGTCGCGGTAGCGGCGCGAGGGGTCGGAGTCCAGGCAGCGCTCGGCCACGCGGCGCAGCGTCGGGTCCTGGACCTCGCAGGCGTCGAGTGCCTCCTTCACCACCAGACCATAGTTGTAGATGTCCTGCGAGGCGTCGGCAGGTGTCAGCGCCTGACGCTGCTCGAAACCGACGTCTATCAGTTTCAGATTCCCGATTTTTTCGGTGAATATGATGTTTTCGGGGCGCAGCGGATGATGGGCCAGATGATTGTGCTGGATATATTCCAGAGCCTCGGGCAACTGGTTGCGCAGTTTGGCGATATGTCCGGCGGTGATTTTATTCTCGCGGATCAGTTTCCGCAGCGAATCGCCATAAACATCGTCGGTTATGATACAGCGTCCCAGTCCGGGCACATCCTCGAAATCGTTGATCATGATGATATTCGGATGGGCCAGGTTGTACCTCACGTCAAATTCCTTCTCAATCATGGCCTGCATCTCGGGAACGTCCTTGTAGCAGGGCTTGAGGGTCTTGAGCATCACCCACTTGCCCAGTTTGCGGGCGGTATAGACGTCATAGAATTCCTCGTCCCATTCGGGCAGATGCTCGATTTCGGTCCAGCGTGTAGTTTCGGTCATTTTATATACGTAAATTCAAATAGACCACAAAGGTACACATTTTAATAAAAAAACGGAAAAAGCACCCGTTTAAAAACACTAAAAAGGCCCCGAAACCGAAGCCGGCGGCGTAAAAGCAGTCCGGTCCCCGCGCCATCAGCAAGGCGCGGGGACCGGAGTTATTGAAGTCGGAGGAACGGTCAGCGGATTGTCACCTTGACGGCCTTGCCTGCCGATACGGCGATGTACAGGCCGGGGCTGAGTGTGACGCTTTCGCCGGGACCGGCGACGGCAACGAGCACGCCTGCCGGGGTGTAGACCTGAAGGCCGGCCTCGGACACGAGCATGTTGCCGGAGATGGTGATGGCGGCGTCGCCGTCGGCGCGCACGTCGTCAACGCCCTGGTTTTCGGGCGAGAACACCAGAAGCATGTCCGGACGCAGGTTCATGGACGAATAGCCCAGTTGAGGGTTCTCGGGGTCGAGTGCCGGATCGTCGTCGTAGGAATTGGAGGCGAAGCGCGTGCAGTTATCGTGCTGGCCGTTGTATCCGTAACTTCCGCGGAAGGTCACATCGCTGTTGTTGGTGGCCGATTTATGCTTGTGAATCATCACAACCAGGTTTCCACCCTTATACAGATAGGCTGTGGTGAATGTGAAGCGCATGGCCTCGTCGCCGCGGGTTATGTCAATATCACCATCGAACACGCAGGTGAGTTTCGAGGCCGGGACGATGCCGTCGGCACAGTCGTTGCGGTCGGTCTCGCCAATCCATACGGTCATGGGAACGTCCTTATAGCCGTTTTCAACCTTGGTGTAGGGGAAGGATATTGCGGTGAGATACATGTCCTTGCCTGCGGCAACCTCGTCGCCCTTCACCAGAGTCTGGCTCAGCGACTCGTAGCCCATGAACGATACGGGCAGGATATACATCTGGGAGGTCTCGTCGGGCTTGGCATACAGTTCCACAAATGCGCTACCCTTGGGCAGGAGCGTGAGAAGGGTTGCCTCGGTCACATTGTCGGTGGCATCCTCGTCGGAGGCATCAACCACGCGCGCCGTCAGCGACATGGTCTGTCCTTCGGGAGCCTTGAATTTTATGTTTATGACAGCCTGGGCCGAAGGCTCCAGGGCGGCGCCGCTTGCCGAGGCAACAACGTTTGTGCCGTCGAGAATCTCTACGGTATAGGCCGAGGCCTTCTCATAGCCCTTGTTCATCACGGTCACGGCACATTCCACATCCGTGCCGATTGTGGCCAGGGTGGGAGCCGAGAGCGACGCTGCGGCAAGGTTGTGGGCCTTGCGGACAACGGTGTGCATCTTTGCCTTCCAGCCGGCTGCGCTTTCAATCAGGTCGGCGTGGAATTCAAAGGTCAGACAGCCGTCTGCAGCCGTCGATTCGATATGCTTCAGGGTCGAAGGGAGCGAGGTCGAGGCAAACTGGCCGATTTTCGGTGCCGAGGTGTCCCGGCCGTCGTATACGGTCAGGTAGTCGCCGTAGGTCTCGATGTTGAAATCGGTGAATTCGGCCACCACATAGGCGTGGGGATTGGCCGGAGCGACGGTCAGAACGTAGTCGGTCGACGATGTGTAGTTGGCCGCGGGGCCGCCCTCGTCGAAGAATTCATATTCAGTGCCATCCTCGATGGTTTCCTCGCCGGTGTGCATCAGAATCCAGTCGGCGGGTTTCACGACAAAGTTCTCGATGGTCGATTCGGTTCCGGTACCCATGGCGTTGACTGCGGCCACGGTATAGGAGAATTTGCCGAAAGTCGCCTTGTCCTCGTAGGTCAGCGTGCCGGCGGGAAGGTCGGCCACTTTTGCCGAACCGCGTTTCACGATATAGCCCGTTATCTTCGAGGGGTCGAATGCACCGCCGTTGCGTCCGGCCACAGGTGCCTTCCATGTGAGGATGGCGCTGCCGTCGCCGTTCTTGGCTGTGAGGTCGCAGACCGGTCCGGGGACGTCCTCGCCGGCGCGTACCGACAGGTCGTTGGCGTCGAAACCACCGTCGCCAGCAGCGTTATAGGGCACCAGACGGTATTTGTAGTCTGTCCCGGCCACTGCCGTGCCGTCGGTAAAGGTCGACTGTTTGCCGGCATCGGCGGCAGTAAGTTTCACATCGCCCACGGCCACACCGTCGCGCAGCACGCGCACACCGTCCAGCGCAGTCAGCGCGCCGCCCTGCGCGTCGGTCGTCGGGTTGGTCCATGTGAGGACCACACTGCCCGTGGCTCCGCTGCCTGCAGGCGACACAACGCGGTCGGGCGCACCCTTCGCTACATTAATATAAGGAATAAACAGCGAACCCACAGTGGCGCCGACACCGGATATCGGGCCAATCAGCGTGGCCTTGCCGGTGGTGGTGTCGACGGTATAAAGCGACTGGTCGGCCGAATTGGTCCAGTAAAGGATGCCGGTATTGTAGTCGAAGGCCATCGACTGGTCGAAGGCCACGTCATATCCCAGGTCGCCTACCGCGGTGCACGCGCCGTTGACGCGATTCACGGTATACAGTTTGTCGTTCGTACCGACGCCATATATCGTGCCATCCAGAGCCACTGTCATCGCCACGATATGCACCTCGGCCCCGCTGTCGCTGAATTTTGCCAGTTGGGTCACCTTGCCTGTGGCGGGGTCCAGTTCGCCGAGTATCGTGCTTCCGTTGCACACGCCCAGCACCTTGCCCGTCGAATAGTCATAGGACATGTCGATGAGTTTCGAGCCGCCCTTGGCAACGAGCGTGCGCTCGCCGGTCGTCATGTCGATTTCATAGAGACCCACGACGCTCGACTGCGTGCCGTTGGCAATCACCTGGCCGTACCAGTGATAATTGTAGTAATAACCACCATACACATGGCCCTGGCCGGTGCGGTCGGGTCCGATATGGGTCACATCGGCAGGAGTCGCGGGGTCGAATTTCACCGGACCCGTATACGGGGTCGCGGAATTGGGATCCCAGGTCTGGTAGCCGTACATCTCCGTACGGGCCTGAGCCGCCGTTCCCAGCATAGCGGCCATTGCGGCGGTAAGAATCAGTTTTTTCATAAAATGGAATTTGATTGGAAATGAAAAATAGTCGGACGGGGCGGATTTCTCCCTCCGCCGCGGCAAAGGTATGCAAATATCTGTCAAAAAGCAAGTAAAAGCGTCAAAATATCGCCACGCTGCCTCAGAATATACCAGTCACCACATCGAGCGACTTCAGCGCCGACAGCGGCGTGTGGTGCATCGTGTAGTACTCCAGAATAGCCTCCAGCACCTCGCGGCGCAGGCTGCGGCGCAGCGGCAGCCTGCCCGCACGCCCAAGCGGACACACCGACAGCGCCCGCGCCAGCCGTGCGGCATCGGCGTCGGCCCAACGTCCGGCCACCGGAGCCGTCGTACGGTATACACCCTCGGCCAGGTCCAGAATCCGGCCCCGCCGCCAACCCGAAGGGTCGGGTCGTATGCCCATGTAGCGGCTCAGCCTCGCCAGAAACACCACCGGAAAATTCGCCACCGCGGCATCAGAATCGAAGCCGTCCAGCGTTGCCACAGCCTCGGTGAGAAAGGAGAACAGGGCGGCGTCGGGCCCGGTCTGCTGCAACAGGCGTTCCAGCACCTCGGCCAGGAACATCGCCGTCAGGGCCTTTGCCGGTTCGGACGCCAGACGCGGCAGCAGCGGCGAGGGACGCATGTCGCGCATACTGACGATTTCGCGCCCGGGACGGAAATCCACCTCGCCTTCCACAATCGCAAGCGGCATGGTGATGGCCCGCCGTCGACGCGCCTCGGCACCGCCGCCCGAAGCCACTGTCATGGCCACGCGGCCGCGCGTGCCGCTCCACGCCGTCACTATATTATTGCGGTCATCGTGCCTCACGGTCCGCAGTATCATACATCTCACCGCCTCGTACATTTGCTCTCGATAGAATGGTTTTATGCTGTAAAGTTAGTGAAAAAATCCAAAAAAACGGGGATAATCAACTTTTTGGGGCAAATATTTTGTTCACGTTAAAAAAAAGTTATAACTTTGCACCGCTTTATGAGCCCCGAGGCCCATTCGTCTATCGGTTAGGACGCAAGATTTTCATTCTTGAAAGAGCAGT
>CAJJOO010000151.1 GCA_905193395.1 uncultured Porphyromonadaceae bacterium | reverse complement strand
ACAACAGTCATAATCCGACAGCTCTTACCGCTTTGATTCCTCTCTTTATTTCAATGTTGCTTGTGGCATAGTCAAAACTGATAGAAGATTCGAGGCTCTGAATGGCGCGGTGTTGAGAAAAAATTGCTAACTTTGCGTGTAAATCGATTTATTATGATGAAACGCTTGATTTTTCTCGTTATAACGCTGGTAGCCCTGTGCACGCCGGCCCGCAGCGCCGACAATCTGTTCCCCTACCCCGTTCCGCCGGAAGACGTGACCGGTCTGGGCGACAGATGCGACTATCTGGTGGCCCATTTCTGGGACAGGTGCAATTTCAAGTCGGCTTTCTCGGCCCGCGAACGCCTGCACAATGCCTTCGGCGACTGGATTTCGTTCATGCCCTATGCCACGGCCGACACGGTGCATGCCGCGATTGACCGACTGCTGGCATCGGTACAGAAGTCCGGTCCGCACACGCTGGAACTGGCCCGCATGGCCGAGGCGTGGACTTACAGCGACACCTCAATGGTGTTCAGCGAGGAAATCTATTATCCCTTTGCCAAGGCGGCGTCGGAACACCGCAAGATTGACAAGGCCGACAGGGCGCGTTTCCAGTCGCACGTGCAGATTCTGGACAACACCCGTACAGGCGAGCGCGTGAAGTGGCTGGAATATGAACTGCCAGACGGCAGCCGGCACAGCATCGACGAGATCCGCACCCAGATGATTGTGGTGATATTCAATTCGCACGACTGCGATGCCTGCACCCTGGCCCGCGTGCGCATATCGGCCAACATCAATGCAACGACACTAATCAAGGCCGGGCTGCTGACGGTACTGAGCATCGAACCGGGCGAAGCGGGAGCCGAATGGCTGGCCGCCGCGCCTACCTATCCGTCGGACTGGACAGTGGGAGCATCGCCCGAGGCCGACGAATATTTCAACCTGCGCATGTCGCCCACCATATATATACTTGACTCGCGCCACAAGATTCTGGCCAAGGACATCACCGTCGACGGCCTGCTGAACGCACTGGCGACGCTGCGCACCAACACGGGAATGTGATGAGGGTCGCAGCACTGATTTCGGGAGGCGTCGATTCGGCCGTGGCGGTCCACCGCCTCGTCGAGCAAGGACACGACGTGCATCTGTTCTACATCCGCATAGGCCGCGACGACGATACCGGCGACTGCAACGCGGATGAGGATATCGAAATCTGCCAACTGATAGCGGCGCGCTACGGGCTGCCGCTGGAAGTGGTGCCGCTACACGATGAATACTGGGAGCATGTGATGCAATATGCCCTGGACACGGTGAAGCGCGGACTGACGCCGAACCCGGACATAATGTGCAACCTGATAATCAAATTCGGATATTTCGAAGAGCGTTGGGGACATGATTTCGACATCACGGCCAGCGGCCACTATGCCTCGACCGAGACCGACGCCGCGGGCTACAAATGGCTGACAACGGCCGTGGACCCGGTGAAGGACCAGACGGATTTCCTGGCGCGCATCACCTACGGGCAACTGCAGCACATAATGTTTCCCATCGGCGCGATGCCCAAGGAGGAAGTGCGACGGATTGCACGCGAGGTGAAACTGCCCAACGCGGGCCGCAAGGACAGCCAGGGCATCTGTTTCCTGGGAAAAATCAATTACAACGATTTCCTGCGGCGGCATCTGGGCGAACGTTCCGGGCGCATCGTGGAAATCGAGACGGGAAAGGTGCTGGGCAGCCACCGCGGATTCTGGTTCCACACCATCGGACAGCGCAAGGGCCTGGGACTGAGCGGCGGACCGTGGTTTGTGGTAGACAAGGAGGTAGAGGACAACGTGATATACGTTTCGGGCGGATATGACACCGACAAACAGTACGGCCGACGGCTTCATCTGCGCGAGACGCGGTTCATCACTCCCTGCGAGGCCGTGACGGCAAACCTGGACGGCGCACGCATCTCCTTCAAAAACCGTCACACGCCCCAGTTTATCGGCGCCACCCTGCGGCGCCTGAACGGCGAGGGAGAATACATGATAGAATCCGACGAAAAGGTGCAAGGCATTGCACCGGGGCAGTTTGCCGTGATATACGACAGCGAGCGTCACCGTTGCCTGGGCTCGGGAATCATAACCGGCCGGAACGCCGACACGGCCGCCGGCTGAGAGTCCGCAAATACAGAAATCAGAAAGGGAAACAAAATATGAGCGACCGAGTGAAACTGAAAGTACTGGGCATTTCGTACACCCAACTGCAGTCGGGTGCGTTCGCCCTGCTGCTGGCCCAGGAAGACGGCCCTTACCGTATACCGGTGGTGGTCGGATCGGCCGAAGCGCAGGCCATAGCGATACGGATGGAAAGCATCATCCCGCCGCGCCCGCTGACCCACGACCTGTTTGTGAGTTTCGCACAGGCTTTCGGGGTGAGGCTCCTGGAAGTGTTCATATATAAATTCGAAAACGGCATATTCTCGTCGGAACTGACTTTCAGCGACGGCGAGCGCGAGGTGACGCTGGACGCCCGTACGAGCGACGCCATAGCGATAGCGATGCGGTGCCGAGCGCCCATCTACACCACCCGTGAAATCCTGGAAGAAACCGGATTCATAATCGAGAACGACCCGACCTATCATCCCGAGGAAGGCGATGAGCCGGCACCGGAAGCCGGAGACGAGGACGAAGACGAAGCCGACATCGAGAAACTGGAGGAACGCCTGGCCTCCCTCATTGAAGAAGAGAACTACGAAGAGGCGGCCCGAGTGAGCAAAATCATCAAGCGCCGCCGCGGCGACGAGGACAATGCCACGGCCTCCGGAGACGAAACTGAAAATCAACCTTAAAACGATAAGAAATGAAAAGTCTGAAAATGCGACTATCCGCTCTCGGCTTCCTGGAATTTGCAGTCTGGGGGTCGTATCTGGTGTCACTGGGTCTGTTCCTGGGCTCGGTGGGACTGGGAGATTATGTATTCTGGTTCTACACGGTCCAGGGCCTGGTATCGCTGGTGATGCCCGGCCTGGTGGGCATCATCGCCGACCGTTTCATACCGGCGCAGAAGATGCTGAGCCTTTGCCATGTACTGGCGGGCACGTTCATGCTGGCGGCCGGATGGTATGCCATGGATGCGGGGGCGGACGTCAAGTTCGGACCGCTGTTCACGCTCTATACCTGTTCGGTGGCATTTTTCATGCCTACAATCGGACTGAACAACTCGGTGGCGTTCAACGCGCTGACGAAAGCCGGACTTGACACCGTGAAGGCCTTCCCGCCCATCCGTGTGTTCGGCACAGTGGGCTTCATCGTGGCCGAACTGTTCGTAAACTTCGTGAAAATCGACGGTGTGGCGATCCAGATGACCTACAACCAGTTGTTCACCTCGGGCGCCATCAGCATAATCATGGCCGTCTATTCGCTGACGATGCCGGCATGCGCCGTGAACCGCAATGCGGGCGGCTCGGTGGCCGACGCCCTGGGCCTGAGCGCGTTCAAACTGTTCAAGCGCCGCGACATGGCCGTGTTCTTCATATTCAGCATGCTGCTGGGCGTGGCCCTGCAGGTTACCAACAGTTACGGCACCATGTACATAGAGCATTTCAGCAAGGTCGAGGAATATGCCAAAGATTTCTTCGCGTCCAACCCGACCTTCCTCATTTCGATATCGCAGTGCAGCGAGGCCCTGTGCATCCTGCTCATCCCCCTGTGCCTGCGCCGCTTCGGCATCAAAGGCGTGATGCTGATGGCCATGTTTGCCTGGGTGGCCCGATTCGGTTTCTTCGGTTTAGGCAACACGAGTGCATCGGGCGTGTGGATGCTGATACTCTCGTGCATCGTCTACGGCGTGGCTTTCGACTTCTTCAACGTGAGCGGCGGCCTCTATGTGGACAAACAGACTACGCCCGAACTGCGTTCGTCGGCCCAGGGCCTGTTCATGATCATGACCAACGGCATCGGCGCCTCGGTGGGCACGTTCCTGGCCGGCACGCTGGTTGTGAACCGCGAGGTCTTCGCCCCGGCAATCGCCGACAATCCCGTGGCGCAACTGGAAGGCTGGCGCACGTCGTGGTTCATATTCGCAGCCTACGCCATGGTTGTGGGAATCCTGTTCTATTTCATCTTCAAGGACAAGGACAACCCGACCGAGGAAAAAGAAGTGGAGAAAGCCGAGGATGTGCCTTCGGGTGCATCCGGCATGGTCGACATGTAATCACCCCGACGCTCGATGATAAGGTTTTACGCCCCCGACATAGCGGAAAGCGGCCTGCTGCCCGAAAGCGATTCGGGCCACTGCGTGCGCGTGCTGAGAATGCATGCCGGCGACAGCATCGAGGTTGTGGACGGCCGCGGAAATCTGTACCACTGCGTGCTGGCCGAAGCCAACCAGCGCGGCGCCCGCGTCGAGATACAGCAGTGCGAAAGCCTGCCGAAATCATGGGAAGGCGTGATAACAATTGCCATAGCGCCGCCCAAAAACGCCGACCGCATGGAGTGGCTGGTGGAAAAACTGGTGGAAATCGGCGTGGACCGCATCGTGCCGTTGCGCTGCGAACATTCCGAGCGCAAAAGCGTCAACGTGGAGAGGCTGCGGAAAATCGCGGTCTCGGCCATGAAACAGTCTCTCAAAGCCCGCTGCCCGGAAATCCCCGACACCGTCCCCTACGACGAATTCATAGAAGAAACGCACGATGGTGACCGCTACATAGCCTATTGCGACAAAAACATCCCGCGGCAACTGCTGTCGCGGCTCTACCGCGCGGGCAGCGTCACCTGCATA
>CAJJOO010000150.1 GCA_905193395.1 uncultured Porphyromonadaceae bacterium | reverse complement strand
GAGGTAACGGCGCGATGTGGAGGCACGCACGCCGGCATAGGTGGTGTAGCCGCGCCGCAGTGCCTCTGAGGCTATGAAACCGCCGATGAAGCCGCCGGCTCCGATAATCAGCAGGGTCTTGTTGTCCATGATTCTGAGGATAAGAAAGCGTTCGGGGTGTAAAGTTACAAAAATCTTTCGGCTCCGCTTTCAAATCTGCGGCACAATCTGTGCCGCGGCCTCAATGCCGCCTCAAAATGCTCTTGATGCGTTGCATGCGCAGGTATTTGCGGCGTTCGCAGCGCGCGGTTTCGAGCACGGGGTCCGGGTCCGCGCCGCTGTAATGGCTGTATGCCGCTACTATGTCCTGCAGTACCACAGGATTGGCCGTGATGGTGCGGAAATTGGTGTTCAGTTTCTTCCTGGAGTGAACGCCGAAAGCCATGCGGTTGATGTCAACCAGCGCCAGACGGAGGCTCCCGTCTTCGCGGCGTTTCCACAGGATGTTTCCGGCCGAGAAGTCTTTCATCCAAATACCCTTGTGGTGCAGTTCGGCCAGCAGTTGGCCGGTGGCCAGGATTATTTCGTCGTGACCTGCCTTTTTTTCGATGTCGCGCAGGTCGCTGTACCCCTCGATGTGGCGGCACAGATAGTAACTGCGCCGCAGCATGCCGCCTCTGCGCTCTTCGATGTAGGCCAGGGGTTCGGGGGTGTTTATGCCGTTTTCGTGCAGTGTCAGGGCGTTTTCATAGGCCCGGCGGGCTTTGGAATGTCTCAGTTTGCCGTAGACGATGCGGTTCAGCAGATGGGGCACCCTGAATTGTTTGATGCATATGTCCATGCCGCCGTATGCGAGGCGGGCAACGCGGTTGCGGCGGTTGTATATGTCGACGGCTTCGGCGGGAATGCCGTCATTGGCTATGGTCTGTGCGAGGGGGGCGATGTCGGGGTATCGGCTGTTGACAAAGATTTTCAACGGCATGTCGGTCTGTTGGTGTTGTGTGTTTTATTGTTTTGCGGACTCGCGCAGGATGTCGCGTGCCATTCGGTAGGCCTCATAGGTGGTACGCCAGCGGCGCGCGGCGATTGCCATGCCTTCGCGGCCGTCGAGCCATGCCAGGTCGCGCGTCTGCGATTTGATGTATTGCAGAGCGGCGCGCAGGTGGGGTGTCGTGGGCAGGATGCGTCCGGTGGCGGCGGCCAGGCCCTTGGCCTGAAGGGCGGCCAGGCGGTTTTCCTTTAATGCGAATTCTTCGAGCGAGGCGCAGCGATAATGGTGGATGGTCCCCGGAAGTTGCGCCGGGGTCACGCTGTCGGGGTAGGACACCTTGTCCGAGAAATCGCGCAGGTTCCAGTTGGCATAGCGGCGGTTGAACAGGCGCACCTGCCATTCCGGGTCGAAGCCTGAGTGTCGGATGGGATTTCCGCAGAAATAATTTTGAATTTTGGCTGAATAGACGCGGTGGGCGAAGCCGTCGTTTTTCGTTTTGATGATGAAGTCGCGCAATTCCTCGTCGATTACCTCGTCGGCGTCGATTGAGAGGATGAAATTGTGCTGCGCGAGTCCGGCGGCATATTGTCGCTGTGAGCCGAAGCCCTGAAACTCGCGCCGCGTGATGTGGCAACCGAAGTGACGGCAGATTTCGACTGTGCGGTCGGTCGAATATGAATCGACCACGATGATTTCGTCGGCAACTCCCGTCAGGGCGTTAAGACAGCGCTCGAGGTTGTTCTCCTCGTTGCGTGTGATGATTGTTGCCGAGATCTTTTCCATTTCAGTCATAGAATTGAGAGTGCAAAGTTACTATTATTTTCTTAATTATTTATTAACGCTATTTTATTTTTCACTTATTCACCTTCTCGTTGTCGGAAGCCTTGCGACTTCGCGTTTTGCTTTCGCGCCCTCGGGGTAGGGTAGGGGAGTCCGTCCGAAGCTGCTGCTGATCCGTCCGAGAGTCGAATTTATCCGCATATCCGTCCGTCGCTGCCCGAATATTCGATTCTCAAAGGCTCTATTTTATCATTATTAGTTTTATTTCAGCAAGTTAGGTCTCTTTTTGTTGTCTGTGATTTTTGCCGAAATAGAATTGCCGGGCTTTTAATTTGAAAAATCAAATATAATTTTTAACTTTGCATCTCAATTACCGACAGATGATAAATTCCTTTCAATGGTTGGCCGAAGAAGTCGACTTTCCCGGTCTTGACACAAAGCAGATCGAAGATTGGATTATCCGGGTAGCCCGACGGCATGATCGGATAGTCGGTGAGATTGCATACATATTTTGTAGTGACGACAAGATACTGGATGTTAACCGCCGATTCCTCAATCACGACTATTTTACCGATATCATTACCTTCGACGACAGTCGGGGCAAGATGATTTCGGGCGATATCTTCATATCGCTCGACACGGTGCGCAGCAATGCCGAGGCCGTCGGCGACTCCTACGGCCGCGAACTGCGCCGGGTGGTGATTCATGGAATCCTTCACCTTTGCGGGATTAACGACAAAGGCCCCGGCGAGCGCGAGATTATGGAAGCGAACGAGGACGAGGCCCTCGCTATGCTCTCTGCTTAACCATCGTATTTTCAATTGATTATATTGCAATGAAGTTCCAATATGATGTAATTGTTGTGGGTGCTGGGCATGCCGGTTGCGAAGCCGCCATGGCCTCCGCCCGTCTTGGCGTATCGACTTTGCTTATCACCCTGGATATGCACAAGATTGCGCAGATGAGTTGCAATCCTGCCGTCGGTGGTATAGCCAAAGGTCAGATTGTCAGAGAAATCGATGCAATGGGCGGCATGATGGCCGTCATCACGGACCGCACTTCCATCCAGTTCCGCATGCTCAATCTGTCGAAAGGTCCTGCGATGTGGAGTCCGCGTGCCCAGTGCGACCGCACCAAGTTTTCCCAACTCTGGCGTGAGACACTCGAAAACACCCCGAATCTTTATATGTGGCAAGGCTCGGTTGAGTCCTTGCTGATTGAGGACGGCAGGGTCTGCGGGGTACGCACCCACGAAGGTGCTACATTCCGTTCGCAGGCCGTGGTGCTGACCAACGGTACTTTCCTGAACGGCCTGATGCACATCGGCCGCTGTCAATTCGAGGGCGGTCGAATTTCCGAACCCGCCGTCCACGGACTCACGGAACAACTCGTTTCCCTCGGCTTCAAGGCAAACCGCATGAAGACCGGCACACCCGTCCGCATCGACGGCCGTTCCGTGAAATGGGACCTCACCATCACTCAGAAAGGTGATTCGGACGACCATAAATTCTCTTACCGTCCCGATGTCGCCCGCGTTCTCCGCCAGCGCGACTGCCACATTGTATATACCTCCGAGGCAACACATGAAATCCTGCGCCGCGGTCTGCCGGACTCGCCGCTCTACAACGGCCAGATAAAAAGTATCGGACCGCGCTATTGCCCCTCGATTGAAACCAAAATAGTGACCTTCGCCGACAAGACTGAACACCAGTTGTTCCTCGAACCGGAAGGCGAGACCACCACTGAATACTATCTCAACGGCTTTTCCTCGTCGCTACCCATGGATATTCAGATTAGCGCCATGGAGACGATTCCCGCACTTTCCGAAGTGCAGATTTATCGCTCCGGCTACGCCATTGAATACGATTTCTTCGACCCGCGCCAACTGCACCACAGCCTGGAGACGAAATTAATCTCCAACCTTTATTTCGCAGGACAGATAAATGGCACCACGGGCTATGAGGAAGCCGCCGGCCAGGGGCTCGTTGCCGGCGCCAATGCCGCACTGCGCGTGTTGGGCCGCGAGCCGCTCACTTTGGCCAGGGACCAGGCCTATATCGGTGTGCTGATCGACGACCTCGTCACCAAAGGCGTCGACGAGCCGTACCGTATGTTCACCTCGCGTGCCGAATACCGTATCCTGCTTCGCCAGGACGATGCCGACATGCGCCTGACGCCGCTCGCACATTCCGTCGGCCTGGTCGACGGCACACGCTATGAGCGCTGCGAACTGAAACGCCGCCTGCGTGACTCGCTCATTGAACTTCTCCGCAGCGAACAGGCCCGCGCCGACGTGGTGAATGATTACCTTGTCAGCATTGCCTCCTCGCCTTTGAGACAGACTGTGAAATTCCATGATTTGCTCCAGCGTCCCGGCGTCACCTTCGCCGCCCTGCTTGATTTCTCCCCTGCCTTGCGTGGCGCCGTCGAGGCTATTCCCGATGATCTCCGCGCCGAGACCGTCGAGGCCGCCGAAATCTTGGTGAAATATGCCGGCTACATAGACCGCGAACGCGCCAATGCCGCCAAACTGCGACGCCTCGAAGAAATCCGGATTCCGGAGTCCTTCGACTATATGTCCATTCACTCTATCTCTACCGAAGCACGCCAGAAACTCAGCGCCCAGCGACCCGGCACCATCGGCGCTGCCTCGCGAATCCCGGGTGTCTCGCCCAACGACGTCAACATCCTCCTGCTGTTGATGAATAGATAGCGTTTGTTCCACGTGAAACAATTTACTCCGAAAATATTTTAGAATCAAACATTTAACCACGATTTATAAAAATGGAATACATCAAATCGAAAATCCGCGACGTTGTGGATTTCCCCACAAAGGGAGTAATCTTCAAGGACCTCACGACGGCCTTCAAGGACAGCCGTGCCCTCCACATCATCGGCTGGGACCTGTCGCAACTCTATCGTGACAAAGGCATCACCAAGGTTATCGGTATCGAAAGCCGTGGTTTCATCGGCGGCTCGATTCTCGCATTTGAACTCGGCGCCGGTTTCGTTCCCGCCCGCAAGCCCGGCAAGCTGCCCGCCG
>CAJJOO010000149.1 GCA_905193395.1 uncultured Porphyromonadaceae bacterium | reverse complement strand
TCACACGCCAGGTGTTGCCTTTGTCGTGCGAGGCCAGATTGCGCACATTTTCCAGGATGGCATAGGCCGGGCGATGGTGGCGCAGGATTCTGAGTACGTCGAAAAAGAGAGTGCCCTTGGTGGGATCGGCGAAACCCAGGCGGTTGCCGGCCTTTGAAAAGGACTGGCAGGGGAAACCGGCGCAGAGCACGTCGTGGGGAGGTATCAGGCGTTCATCGATGCGTGTTATATCACTATCGGGCAATACATTATAGTTCAGTTGATACGTTTTCCGGCAGTCGGGGTCGATGTCGCAGGCGAAAACGCAGCGTCCGCCCAGGCCCGTGAGAGCCTGATGAAAACCGCCAATGCCGCAGAACAAATCGACGAACCTGAATTCTTGCATCTACATTCAATGATGAATTGAATTACAAAGGTAAGAAATTTGCTCGGAACGCGAAACAAGATTTTCGAGGAGCGAAGGAGTGAAGCGGAGGTATGCAAAAAAAGTCCGAGTCATAGGGTATGAACTCGGACTGTCAAAACGGACACGTTTTCATTTGTGGTGGAGTTGACTTTTTTAATGAAGCCAGAAAAATGCCGTTATACCATAAGAACAGCCGCAGCCGATATTTGTTCACGGCAGCGTCTGCAAATAAGTTGCAAAATCGCCGACGATGGCTGGAAAACCGGAGGTGCATAAAAATTCAATGGCCGTGTCATCACGACACAGCCATTGAGAGAGGGTATAATAGTGAATTTGGGATGTCTTGATTATTCTGCGACAACCTCGAAGGGAATCTCGACAGCCACTTCCTTGTGCAGTTGCACGGTAGCGGTGTATTTGCCGACTTCCTTGATGGCGTCTTTGAGAACAATGCACTTGCGGTCGATGTTGTGGCCCAGTTTTTCGAGAGCCTCGGCAATCTGGATGGCATTGACCGAACCGAAGATAGTGCCAGTGGCGCTGGTCTTGGCACCGATAGTGAGGGCAACGCCTTCGAGTGTAGCGGCGACAGCCTCGGCATCGGCTTTGAGTTGAGCGATTTTATGAGCGCGCTGGCGCTGGTTTTCGGCAAGCATCTTCAGTGCTGAAGGAGTCGCAACCACTGCTTTTCCCTGGGGGATGAGGAAGTTGCGGCCATATCCGTCACGAACTTCTACGACATCGTCCTTGTATCCAAGGCCGCGGATGTCTTCTTTGAGGATAATTTTCATAGTGTATATTCCTTTAGCGTTCGGGATTATTTCATAAGGTCGGTTACGTAGGGCAGGAGGGCGAGGTGACGAGCACGCTTAACGGCCTGTGCCACACGGCGCTGGAATTTCAGCGAGGTACCGGTGATTCGACGGGGGAGGATTTTGCCCTGTTCGTTGAGGAACTTTTTGAGGAATTCGGGGTCCTTGTAGTCGACATACTTGATGCCTGCACGTTTGAAACGGCAGTATTTTTTCTTCTTCACGTCCACCGACATGGGGGTGAGATAACGGATTTCAGATTGTGCCTGTGCCATGATTAATCCTCCTTAACTTCTTGTACTTGGGGTTCTTGTGCTTTGGCGGCCTTGAGGCTGCGGCGTTTTGCAGCATATTCGGCGGCGTATTTGTCCTGACGGAAAACCAGGAAGCGGAGCACGCGTTCGTCGCGGCGGAAGGCCGTTTCGAGTTTCTTTACGATTGTGGGGTCGCCCTCGAATTCAACGAGAGCATAGAAGCCGGTCGACTTCTTGTCAATGGGATATGCCAGTTTGCGCATGCCCCATTCTTCGGTGTTCACGATGGTGCTGCCGTTGTCGGTAAGCACCTTGCTGAACTTTTCTACCGCTTCCTTCATCTGAACGTCAGACAAAACGGGAGTTAAAATGAAAACGGTTTCGTACTGCATTTTTTAAGAATGAGTGGTTAAAATAAAATGAATTAGCCGATTGGGCCACGAGGGGCCGAAATCGGATGCAAAGTTACGATTTTTCGTCCTATCGTGCAAAAGAGCCGGGCGGAAAGTTGCACGCTGTATGTTAATAAATTAAAAAAATCAGCATGCGCGGCCTCCGCCGTGGATTTTTCAGCGGTCGTCGCCCTCGCCGTGGATTTTTCCGCGGTCGCGGCGCGAAAGTATCTTCTCAACATTGAGGCGGGCGATTTCGTCGAGGTCCATGCCGAGTTCGCGGGCCAGTGCGGCGAGATACCACAGCACGTCGCCGGCTTCGAGGGCAATGGCGCGACGGCGTTCGGCGTCGAAGCGGCCACCGTGGTCGCGGATTGTCTTTTTCACCTTGTCGGCCACCTCGCCGGCTTCGCCGGCAAGTCCCAGCACGGGATATACCACGCCGCTTTCGGTGGGGTATATGGCTGTGGAGAGGGCCAGTCGCTGATATTCGTCAAAAGTCATTCTAATTTTTTTTGATTCACAAAGTTACCGAAAATCCCCGGAATTTGTTAACTTTGTATCACGAATTCCAACTAAAAAATCGTCATAACCATGAGTGCAAACAAGGAAAACCCATCGACAGTGTATTTCTGCCCGCGCATCACGGCGGAAAACCTGATGAACGTCTACAAGGCCCTGGGCCGCGAAGCCAAGGGCCGTGTGGCCATAAAACTGTCGACCGGCGAGGCCGGCAACCCCAACCACCTGAGCACCGACGTCATCAAGAAACTGGTGCATGCCGTCGACGGCACGATTGTGGAATGTAACACAGCCTACGAAGGGCGCCGCTGCAACGTGGCCGACCACATGCAGACAGCCGCCGAACACGGCTTCACAGCCATTGCCGAAGTCGACATCATGGACGGCCAGGGTGATGTGGCTCTCCCCGTGCGCAACGGCCACCACCTCAAGGAGAACTTTGTGGGCAAGAACTGGACTAACTACGATTTCACCATCATCCTGTCGCACTTCAAGGGTCACCCGATGGCCGGATTCGGCGGAGCGCTGAAAAATGTGGCAATCGGCATGGCATCGGCCGAAGGAAAGGCATGGATCCACACAGCCGGCAAATCGAAAGTTGTACCCGTGGACTGGGAGAACGTGCCGCCGCAAAACGATTTCCTCGAATCCATGGCCGAGGCCTGTGAATCCGTATTCGACAAAGCCGGCGACAATATCCTGTTTATCAGCGTGGCCAACAATCTGTCGGTCGACTGCGACTGCGTGGCCGAACCCGAAGCCGTGCACATGGAGGACATCGGCATCCTGGCGTCGCTGGACCCCGTGGCCCTGGACCGCGCGTGCGTCGACATGGTCTACAACTCAAAGGACCCCGGCAAATCGCATCTGATCGAGCGCATGGAATCGCGCGGCGCGACACACCTGCTGGACTACGCCGAACAACTGGGCCTGGGCAGCCAGAAATATGAAATCGTAAACGTGGAGCCTGCCCCGGCGGCCGCGATTTGACAATTACAATGATACCGTTGGCGGGAACAGAACGGTTTCCGCCAACGGTATTCTCACCGGAATGATGGATTCAAGGATTACCGAGGCGCCGGTAGTGCTGATGTGCGGCATCAGCGGCTCGGGCAAGACATATTTCTCGCACCTGCTCGAACGGCAAGGCTACCGCCGTCTTTCGGCCGACTGCCTGGCATGGGAAATCTACGGCACGGAATTTGCCGGATACGCCCCGGTCCGCCAGCGCGAGGCACTGGCCTGCTGCAACCGCCGGCTCGACGAACTGCTGCGCGAAGCCCTGGCGGCCGGAGAGCGCGTGGTGGTTGATTCCACCCTGTGCAAACGGCCGCGGCGCGATGCCCTGCGCAGGCTCTGCGCCGAAGCCGGTGTGAAACCGGCGCTGGTGTATCTCGACTGCGACCTGGCGTTGCTGCGCAGCCGTATGGCCGGGCGCAAAGGGTCCGGACCCGACGACCAGATTGTGCCCGACAGCCGCCTGGAAATGTTTTACGCCAATTTCGAGCGTCCCGGCGACGACGAGAATCCTATAATAATCACCGGGCAATGAGACGCGCATGGTGGTTCAACCCCGAGAACGACGGTGCCCTGGCCCGCGACACGGCCAACTATACACCTCCGGCCGCAGCCTTGAAACTGCATCAGGCGGGCGAGGCCCTGCCGCTGTGGCTGGCCGGAGAGGACGATGCCGTTATTTGCAACGGACTGAACGACAAATGGCTTGGTCGCTTGCAAGACGATTTCGGAATTGCCGCCGGCCCGTGGGACCATAATCCCGAGGGCTACACGCCCGCGCCCTGGGGATGGTCGGCCGCCGCAAAGCGTTTTTTCACCCTGAACGGCTTCGACAACAGCGCCCTACCCTCGCCCGAGACCCTTGCGGAATGGCGCATGCTGTCGCACCGGCGCACCGGCGCAAAACTGGCCGGGGAACTTGCCACCGCCACCGGCCTGACGCTGTGGCCAGAGGCAAAGGAGGCCGACAGCGCCACCGCTCTGGCCGAAGCCATGTCGGCACCAGGCAATTACGTGCTGAAATCCCCCTGGTCGTCGAGCGGCCGTGGCGTGGTCTTTGTGCCTGAGAATCGCCGCGACAAGGCCATCCGCAGCGCCGAAGGGATAATCCGCAGCCAGGGTTCGGTGATGGTGGAGCGCGCCGCGCGCCGCCTGCTGGATTTCGCGCTGCTATGGGACTGCCGGAAAAGAAAGAGGAAAGAGGTAGAGAATAATGGCAATCGCAATTGCTTTAAGAAAACAGTATTCCACACTTTTGGATGAGGTGTATAAATTATCATCCTTGACATCTGTCCTTGACGGACCAAACGAACTGGTCAGAGAGGGCGCAAACGCGAATGAGATTCTGATTCCAAAGATGGATATGGATGGCTTGGCAGATTATGCCAAAGGGACAGGCTATGAA
>CAJJOO010000148.1 GCA_905193395.1 uncultured Porphyromonadaceae bacterium | reverse complement strand
ATGGGAGCGCCCGCGGAGCGGCCGCGGTCCGGGCGCCGCAGTCGGGCCGCGGGGGCGAAAATTTTGGGGTGGGATGGTGGAGGTTTGGTAAGTTATGTGTAATTTTGTGGTGCGGCTTTTTAAGGCGCGCGTTGATTTCCCATAAGTGTAATGAGATTATTATTCACAGGTGCATCGGGCTTCCTCGGTCAAAACATTGAGGCGATTCTAAGGGAACGCTATGACAATGTGACAACTGTGGGTCTGGGCGAGACGGATGATCTGACTGTCAATCTGGCTTTAACTGAGCCGAATCTGACGGAGCATTTCGATATTGTCCTGCACTCGGCCGGAAAGGCTCATGTGGTTCCGCGGACCAAGGAGGAGGCGGATGCGTTCTTTGCGGTCAATTATGGAGGCACCGTCAATCTGTGCAAGGCGCTGGAACGTGTCGGTGTGCCCAAATCGATGGTATATGTCAGTACGGTCGCCGTTTACGGGTGCGAGTCGGGCGAGTTGATTACCGAGGAGCATGCGCTGAACGGTTCTACGCCATACGCCAGGAGCAAGATTATGGCGGAGGAGTACCTGACGGACTGGTGCGGGAAGAACGGCGTGATACTTACCATCCTGCGCCCGTCGCTTCTTGCCGGGAAGAATCCGACCGGCAATCTCCTCGATATGGTGAGCGGCATCCGGAAGGGTTTCTACGTGAACATCGCGGGCGGAAAGGTACGCAAAAGCATAATTATGGCCGAGGATATAGCCCGGCTATTGCCGCTTGTGGCCGGGATAGGAGGAATCTACAATGTATGCGACACACGACAACCGAGTTACGGCGAACTGTCGCGTGTAATAGCGGGCCAACTGGGCAAACGCCAACCGCTGTCCATACCGTTTTTCGTGGCAAAAGGACTTGCGCTGGCGGGCGACATCATAGGCGGCCGTTTCCCGATAAATTCGGCCCGTCTGGACAAACTGACCAAACCGCTGACGTTCTCAAATGCCAAGGCTGTCAAGACATTGAACTGGCGGCCGATGGACGTGCTGGAGAACTTCAAAATCGAATAATATGAATCTAGGACTCTGGCTATCGAAGAAACTGCAGCCGCGGCGCGGCGCCATGGCAAGTACGGTCACGGGTGCCGTGATAGCCGTGGCCGGCGTTGCCCTGGCACTTACAGTCATGGAACTGAGCATCGCCATAGTCACGGGATTCAAAAGCGAGATAAAACGGAAGGTGGAGGGATTCGAAGCGCCGGTCGCCATCACCCCACCCTATGATTACCAAACCGGGACCTCGGATTCCGAAATGTATCTTGACGACACCTTGCGTAATATCGTGGCAGCAGAGGTCCCGGGCGCCGAGATCACAGGCACCGTGAGCCGTCCGGCAATGATAAAGACAGACAGCGATTTCGTGGCCGTGAGGTTCACGGGCCGCGAAGCACGATATCCCGACGAATTTGCCCGGAGCAATATCATCGAGGGGCATTTTCCGGACGCGACGGCCCGCGACAGCATCGTAATCTCGGCCAAGACAGCAAGCAAACTCAATATCGGACCCGGCCGGAAGGTATACCTGTACTTTTTTGCCGACGGCGACGTGAAAGTGCGCCGCGCATTTGTCGCCGGGATATATCAGAGCAATTTCGCGGAATACGACGAAAACACGGCCTACGCCTCGGCACCGATGCTTGCAGGCGTGGGGGGCGATACGAGCGCACTTACGTCGGTGGAACTGCGCGGCATACCGACGGACTCGGCGGCGGCAATCGCCGACAGGCTGCAGCGCCGGCTCGTCGAGGCCTATCGCCTGGGTGAAATCAGCCATCTGCACCCGGTGACAAACATCACCGAGACGGGGGCCATATTTTTCAACTGGCTCAACCTGCTGGATACGAATGTTGTGGTGATATTCATACTGATGTCGTGCGTGGCTATATTCACGCTGATATCCAGCCTGTTCATAATCATTCTGGACAATGTGCCGGCAATAGGCGTGCTGCGTGCGCTCGGAGCCGGAAAAAGGGTGGTAAATACCACTTTCGTGTGGATGGCTCTGCGGCTTGTGGGGCTGGGAATGATTATCGGCAACGCCGTGGGGCTGGGAGTGATAGCATTACAGCACTATACGCACCTGATGCCACTGAATCCGGAGATGTACTATCTGAGTTACGTACCCGTGCAGATAAATTTCGTACAGGTGGCGGTGCTGAATATCGCCGTGGCCGCGGGTGCGTGGCTGATACTGATATTGCCGTCGCGACTGGCCTCGCGGATAGACCCGGCGGAAACGATGCGATACGAATAAGCACGGGCGAAATAATCTTTTTGGTGACAGTTGTTGTTTTTTCTAAACGAGGCATCAAATGTTGAGCCCGTTAAATTAATTTTTCGTATATTTGCCCCGTAAAACCTTTTTCAGCATTTAATGACATCAGAAAACGCAACCCGCGAACTCATAATCGACGCAATACGCGACCGCAAAGGACATTCCATCACAATAGTCGACCTCAGCGACATATCCGGCGCCCAGACAGGCGAATTCATCATAGCCGAAGGCAATTCAACCACGCAGGTAGGGTCCATAGCCGACCATCTGCGCCGCAAACTGCTTGAAGACCACGGCATCAAGCCCTACAACTACGACGGCATGAACGCCAGCGAATGGGTAGTGATGGACTACGGCGACATCTGGGTACATGTGTTTCTGCCCGAGACACGTAGGCGCTACAACCTGGAGGAACTGTGGTGCGACGCCAACATCACAGAAATCCCCGACCTGGACTGAGCCTTCAAAGACAAGAACCGGAGACCAAAAAATCAATCCGACAACAAGAAAACCAAGCACATAACATGGCAAACCAAAACTCAAATATGCCCGGCGGCAACGGGAAGCGTCCGTTCAGAATTAACCTCTGGTGGATGTATGCCATAATCTTCCTGTTCCTGGGCGGCGTATTCCTGCTCGATGACAACTCGGTGACACACCCGGTGAGTTACTCGGAGTTCGAGCGCGTGGTGACCCAGAAGGGCATCCGCGAAATCACCGTCTACACCGACAAACGCGAGGCCGAAGGCACACTGACCGACTCGATGGCCCACGCAATGTTCGCCGACCGTCTGGGCGATGCCGCGGTGAAGGCGAGAATCGTGACCGACATCCCGTCGGCCGACAAATTCGACACGAAAATCGATGAATGGAAGGCCCAGGGCCTGTTCAACGGCACTGTCAAATATGAACGTAACAGCCAGTTCAGTTCGTTCCTGTGGTCACTGGCACCAATCGCACTGTTCATCCTGGCATGGATATGGTTCATGCGCCGTATGAGCAACGGCGGAGGCGCCGGCGGCAGCGGGGGCGTGTTCTCCGTGGGCAAATCGAAGGCGATGCTGTTCGACAAGAACAACGCCAACAAGGTGACGTTCCGCGACGTGGCCGGATTGTCCGAAGCCAAGACCGAGATTGAGGAAATCGTTGAATTCCTGAAAAATCCGTCGCGCTACACCGACCTGGGCGGCAAGATACCCAAGGGAGCGCTGCTGGTAGGCCCTCCCGGAACCGGCAAAACCCTGCTGGCCAAGGCTGTGGCCGGCGAGGCCAACGTGCCGTTCTTCTCAATGTCCGGCAGCGATTTCGTGGAAATGTTTGTGGGCGTCGGTGCATCGCGCGTCCGCGACCTGTTCCGTCAGGCCAAGGAAAAGGCGCCCTGTATAGTGTTCATCGACGAAATCGACGCCGTGGGGCGCGCCCGTGGCCGCAACGCCAACATGGGTTCCAACGACGAACGCGAAAACACACTGAACCAACTCCTTACCGAGATGGACGGCTTCGGCAGCAACAGCGGCGTGATAATCCTCGCCGCCACCAACCGCGCCGACATCCTGGACAAGGCCCTGATGCGTGCCGGACGATTCGACCGACAGATTTACGTGGACCTGCCCGACCTGCCCGACCGCGTGGCCATCTTCAAGGTGCATCTGCGGAACATCAAGACCGACGGGTCGCTCGACATAGATCTGCTGGCACGACAGACGCCCGGATTCTCGGGCGCCGACATCGCCAACGTATGTAACGAAGCCGCGCTTATTGCAGCCCGCAACAACCGTCCGGCAGTGACGGCTGGCGATTTTTCGGCCGCGGTAGACCGAATCATCGGCGGACTGGGGAAAAGCAAAAAGATAACGACAGCATCCGAAAAACGCTCGATAGCCATTCACGAGGCCGGACACGCCACCGTATCGTGGCATCTGCAATATGCCAACCCTCTGGTGAAAGTGACAATAGTTCCCCGCGGCAAGGCCCTGGGGGCAGCCTGGTATCTGCCCGAAGAACGCCAGATAACCCCGGCCCAGGTGATACTGGACGAAATCTGCGCCACCCTGGGCGGACGCGCGGCCGAGGAGTTATTCCTGGGACACATATCCACCGGCGCCGCCAACGACCTGGAAAGGGTGACCAAGCAGGCCTATGCAATGATTGTATATTATGGCATGAGCGAAAGGCTCCCGAACCTATCCTATTATGACTCCACGGGCCAGTCCTACGGCTTCACCAAGCCCTTCTCGGAAGAACGTGCCAAGGTGATAGACGAGGAGGTGTCGCGAATTATCGCCGAACAGTACGAACGCGCCAAGAATATCCTGCGCCAGTATGCGGAAGGCCATGCGAAACTGACCGACGTGCTGATTACCCGCGAGGTGATATTCACCCGCGATGTGGAAGAAATATTCGGACCGAGGCCGTGGAAGAGCCGCACCGACGAAATCCTGGCGGCCGACCCGCGCACCAAAGGGCAACTGCCCGGAGGCGAAGGCAGCCCGGACGGCCAGAATACG
>CAJJOO010000147.1 GCA_905193395.1 uncultured Porphyromonadaceae bacterium | reverse complement strand
ACAGCAGACGGAGACGGAGAAATTTGTGTAAAAGGTGATATTGTAATGAAAGGATATTACAAAGATCCTGAGAAAACAAATAGAGTTTTAAAAGACGGATGGTTTAATACAGAAGATTATGGACATGTAAATAAAAAAGGTCAGCTTGTAATAAATGGAAGAAAGAAAAATTTCCGAAAAGGAAAGCCTGGAAATCATCACGGCAATGATTGAAAGAACCAAAGAACGCTACATCGGAGATGGCAATATAATGATTATGTGGGGATGTCTGGTCGCTGCGGTCTCTCTGGCCGTGTGGATACTCCTCGCCACGACCCATAACGGGGTGTGGAACTGGCTGTGGTTCCTTATACCAATAGTGGGCGGCATCGCCACGCCAATTATGGCGCGGCGCCAGCAACGTTACATAGGTGCACGGACCTATTCCGATACCATCATGTCACGTTTGTGGACTATTGTCGGCCTTTCGTCAATTGCGGCTATTCTGGTCTGTCTGGGATTTCAGATTTTCGGTGGCGTTGATGCCTGGATGGCCATGCTGGCCTATACGCTGGTCTGTGTTCCTGTCGCCGAGGTTATGCAAGGGCTGGTAATCAAGGAAAACTCTCTGGTCTGCGGCGGTTGCTTCGGTCTGGCTACCGGGATAATCACTGTCTGCTGCATGGCCGGAGGGGTGCCACTCAAAGCCTACTGGTTTATGCCCCTGTTCATTGCCTCGTTTGTGGCCATGATGATTATTCCTGGGCTGATTCTCAATGCTAAATCGAAAAGAAAATGAAGGAACTCAACCCCCTGTTACATTCGCAGTTGCGCCTCGCGGTAATGTCAATCCTGATGAACGTCGATGAAGCCGACTTCGTATATCTGAAGCAGAAGACCGAGTCTACGGCGGGGAACCTGAGCGTGCAACTTGAAAAACTATCTGCGGCCGGATACATCACGATTGAGAAGGGTTTTGTGGGAAAGAAAACCCGCACCGTCTGTCGTATCACCCGCGCGGGTGTGGATGCATTCAGGGAATATGTTGAAGCCCTGAAAGGCTATCTCAATTTATGAATAATGTGCGGCCGAAACAAAAAATCGGCCGCACATTATCATGGTTTCCAGGGTCTTTCGGCGAGGTCGATGACCGGTATTCGGTGACTGCGCAGGGAGTCGAGCAGTCGGCCTGCGCGGTTTCTCGGATAATCCGGGGCAATCAGCACGGTATCCGTTTTATAGCGCCGAAGCAGAGCCGCGGCCTTTCCGGAAAATCTCCTGCCGACAAGGACGTATTTCACCGTGTCACAGGCCGCAGTGTCGGCTTTTGCTATGCGGCGCGGGATGGCTATGAGGCCTACCGGCGTCCGCGCCATGTCGCTTTCAGATACAGACAGGTGTTTCAGCGCGTGGCGGGCGCGGAATCCGGCCGTATAGCGGTCTATTCGCGCCAGCGAGGCCGAGTCGAGGCGTGAGAGTGTGGTGTAGGCCACGGCACTGTCGCCGTCGGTAACAATCAGCAGTGTCATGTCGCGGTGGCGAGACATCGCAACGGGTGGCGCGTCGACTCCGGCAGCGGAAATGCTGCCGGCGACCGCGGATATCAGTACCATTGCCGCGAGGACAATGAAGGCAGGGCGCTTGTTCACGTTTACAGCCACGGCGCCCGTGACAATGGTCAGGGCGATGCCAATCATGGCAACCGGAGCAAGATAGATGCCGTCGATTTCCGCTATTGGCTGCGAAGCCAGACTGTTGCAAAAATCCGTAATGCCTTGTGTCAGGACGTTAGCGGCCGATGTGAGCAAGGGGATAGTCAGGCCGAGGGCCGATGCGAGGGCAATAAGGATAGCCAGGACCATCAGCAACGGCAGTAGCAGGGCTATCACTATGTTGGAGAGGAGGAAAAGCAACGGCAGGCTGTGAAAATAGAATACCGTGACACACATTGTGCCCAAAAGCGCGGCCACAGGCGTCGTGACGACCGAAACGGCGGTCCGCATCTTGTGGCGACGCGGCGACACAGGATTAAGCGGCCCCGAGAAACACAGCAGCCCGAGTACGGCGCTGACCGACAGTTGCAACGAGGCCGAATACATGCTGAACGGACATACGGCCAGGATTATGAGCAGCGAAACGCAGAGACTGTTGAATGAATTGGCCGAGCGGCCCGCCACAAGCGACAGAGTGTAGACCGTGAGCATTATCATGGCGCGCGAAGCCGAAAGCGGGAAGCCCACAATGGCAGTATAGCCCCAGGCGAGCGCCACGCCCAGCAGCAGGCGGTAATTCCGCAGCCGCGTCCATGCCCGCAGCGGCCACAGCACCAGGCTGACCAACAGCACGATTACACCGATATGGAAGCCGCTGAGTGCCAGTATATGTGCGATTCCCGCCGCGCGGAATCCGCTGCGTGTATCGGCCGGAATTTCGTCGGTATATCCCACGGTCAGCGCAGCGAGGATGCCGAAGGCGTTGTCGTCCAGTCCGGCACGGGCAAGCAGCGAAAGGAAGGCGCGTCGCCGGCCGTCGGCCCATGAACGGAAACCACCGCTGAAGCCGGTTATTTTCATGTTCTCGTTGCTGACGAAAGCATCAGCCACGATGCCGCTTTCAAGGTTTGCCAGGTAACGCGACTCTTCGCCGGGGAGGTCGCTGAACGTGTCGGCTTCGAGCAGCGGCGTGCGGAGGGAAACGGTAGAGCCGGCCTGCGGCGGCATCCATTCGGGAACTGACGAGACTCTGATTACGAAAGGTGCGACTGCACGTCCGTCCACGCTGTCGACGCGCACCCGCAGTTGCAAGGAGTTATATGAATTGGATACGGATGTGATTTCGCCGCCAAGCAGATGCGTCTCTCCGTCGATTGCCAGGGTATCAGGCGGTGTGGGGGCGTTCAGCGCTGCGGCTCCCCAGCCGAAGGCGCAGGTATAGAGGGCAAAGGCCGCGACGTGTTGCCGCAGCAGAAACAGGACTATCCCGACGGCAGCGGCAGCCACGGCCAACCACCAGGCCACGCTGGCGGTCCATAACACAATTCCCGCAATCCAACCCAGCAGGGGCAGGAGTGCGGGAATTTTATCTGTCAGGGATTTCACCGGTCACATATTTGCGCGACAGCCTGCGGAGGTTCAGTCTACGGTGTTGATTACTACAAAGAAACTGGATAGGCTGATGATTGCCCAGAGCATCACGGCAAGCAGCAGGGGCTTGACGCCGACCGACTTTATCATCTTGATGGTGAGCGATGCACCGATAAGGAACAGGGTTACAACCATACCGCGGCGGGCAATCCATACCATCGAGTCCACGAACCATGCGGGCAGCGCCACATAGGTGTTGACCACCATGGCAAGCACGAAGATGAAAATGAACCAGGGAATTGAGATTTTGCCGGTCTTGTCGCGGAAAATGAACATCGTGGCGATGGCCAGGGGGATAATCCACAGGGCGCGGGTCAGTTTGATGAGCGTGGCAGTCTGCAGGGCAACCTCGCCGTAGGCTTCGCCGGCACCGACAACCGACGAGGTGTCGTGGATAGCGATGGCGGCCCATGTACCGAACTGTGACTGCGACATGTCGAACAGGTGGCCCAGCGGGGGGAAGATGAACAGGGCGATGGAGTTGAGGATGAAGATGACGCCGAGCGACACGCCCATCTCGTTGCTGTCGGCCTTGACAACGGGGCCGACGGCGGCGATGGCGCTGCCGCCGCAGATGGCGGTACCGGACGAAATCAGATAGGCCGTCTTGCGGTTGATCTGCAACCAGTAGCCCAGCATGACGCCTAGTGCCATAACGCCGATTACGGAAACGACGGTGAACATCATGCCGTCGGCGCCGGAACGCAGCGATTCGTGCAGGTTCATGTTGAAGCCCAGGCAGACCACGGCCACCTGCAAGAGGTATTTCGAGGTCTTTTTGTTGAATTTCGGGCAGGGATTTTCAAAGATAAAGGCAAAAAGCAAACCTATTGCCAGGGCGTAGGGTGCGGAAATCTCGGGCAGCCCCACGAGATCCAGCGGAAACAGAAGAAGCGCGATTACGAAGATGTAGATAAAGCGCGCGAGTTTTGTTTTGCTCATTGAGTGAATGTGTGTTAGAGAAAAATTACTTATTCCATATATTCCAAGCCACAAAGGCCTGCAGAAGCAACATTTCCAGGCCGTTCTTGACTTTCGCTCCGGCATCGGAGGCTTTCCGCATGAACAGCGTGACATCGGGGTTGTAAAGCAGGTCGTAGCAGATGTGTCTGTGTGTCAGGGCTTCGTAGGGTATGTCGGGGCAGGCATCGGTGTCGGGATACATGCCCACGGGAGTGGTGTTGACAATGACTGTGTAGTCGCCAAGCAGTTCCGGCGTGACGTCGGCGTAGGTTATGACGCCCGGACGTGCGGTGCGCGAAACCAGTACCGATGAAATGCCGAGGCGGTCCAGGGCGTGCGTCACGGCTTTTGACGCGCCTCCGGTGCCGAGTACCAGGGCGTTGCGGTGGACAGAGCGGTCAATCATCGGCCTGATCGAGTCCTCGAATCCTGTGGCGTCGCTGTTGTATCCTTTGAGGGATACGCTGCCGTCGGGCTGGTGGAATACTTTGACCACGTTCACGGCTCCGATGGCGCGGGCCTCGGGGTCGACGGCGTCAAGATAGTCCATGATTTTTTCCTTGTAGGGAATCGTGACGTTGAAGCCGGCGAGGTTCGGGCACATGCTCAGAATTTCCGGCAGGCGACCGATGTCTGGTATCTCGAAGTTGATGTAGCGGGCGTTGATTTTCTCGGCCTCAAACTTTCGGTTGAAGAATACCTGCGAAAACGAATGGGCCAGCGGGTAGCCGATAAG
>CAJJOO010000146.1 GCA_905193395.1 uncultured Porphyromonadaceae bacterium | reverse complement strand
GAAATCGGCGATATGGTGGCTGTTGAGGCGTCACCCGGTCACGATATCGGCATGGTGACCCTCACGGGCATGCTGGTTGAGCGCCGCATGAAGCGTAATTCCTCATCGCGCGGCCGTGGCCGCGACGACGGCGAGACAAAGCGCATCTTCCGCAAGGCACGCCCCGGCGACCTTGAACGCTATGAAGAGGCCAAGGCCCGCGAGAACGATACCATGATCCGTTCGCGCAAGATTGCCGCCGACCTGGGCCTGAACATGAAAATCGGCGACGTCGAGTATCAGGGCGACGGCAACAAGGCCATATTCTATTATATTGCCGACGAGCGCGTCGATTTCCGTCAGTTGATCAAGGTCCTGGCCGATACGTTCAAGGTCCGCGTGGAAATGAAGCAGATAGGTGCCCGTCAGGAAGCAGGCCGAATCGGCGGCATCGGACCCTGTGGCCGTCCGCTGTGTTGCTCGCAGTGGATGACCAACTTCGTGTCTGTCGCTACGAGCGCCGCACGCTTTCAGGACATCTCCCTGAATCCCCAGAAACTGGCCGGCCAGTGTGCCAAACTGAAATGCTGCCTCAATTTCGAGGTCGACGCCTATGTGGAGTCGTCCAAAAAGATGCCGCCGAAGGATGTGCGCCTCGAGACAGCCGACAATACATACTTCTACTTCAAATCCGATATCTTCCGGCACGAAATCACATATTCCACCGACAAGAATGTCGCCGCGAACCTCGTGACAATCAGCGCCCAGCGTGCTTTTGAAGTCATCACCATGAACCGCTCCGGCGAAAAGCCTCTGACGCTGGCTGCCGAAGCCTCCGAGGAAAAACCGCGCAAGACAGCGTTCGGCGACATCCTCGACGACGGCGACCTGACCCGCTTCGACCGTAAGAAAAAGAAGAAAAAGAAAAAGCCGGCGCCCGACGGTGGCGGCAAACCCCGCGACGACGAGCAGCAACAGGCTCCTCAGTCCGAGCAGTCGCGCCGCAGGCAGCAGCCCGGCCAGCCCAAAAGGAAGAAGAAAAAACCGGCAGGCGGCGAGCAGCGCCCCCAGACGTCGGATAACTCAACTCCCCGGGAATGAGAGCCAATCTGCCAGTGATAATATGTGCCGCCGCGCTTTCGGCGTTCTCCTGCGGCTCCTGCAACGATGCCGGAGATGCCGGTTTCGCCGACATCCCGGTGGCCGGCTGGGCCTACGGCGATACCCTGCGCTTCACGCCCGACCCTGCCGACAGTATAGTGCCCGGCCGTTTGGCCGTGGCTGTACGTCACACCGGTTCTTACCTCTATTCGAACCTGTGGCTCGAAATCACCTCGCCCGTACCAGGCGACACCGTCCTGCGTGTGGATACCGTCAATGTGCCTCTGGCCGACGATTTCGGACGCTGGTATGGCCGCGGCTACGGCGTCAGTTTCGTGACCGTCGACACCTTGCCCTCGTCCTATGTTTTCGAGCGTGGAAGCGATGTCACGGTGCGTCATATCATGCGCAAGGACACCGTGGCGGGGCTTGAACAGATTGGTCTTTTGTTCCTTTCATCTGCGGATAACCGAAAATGACCCGGCCCTGCGACTCGCTGATATTCGATATGGACGGCACCCTGTGGGATGCCGTGGATTCATATTGCCTCTGCTGGGACGAGACGGCAAGCCGTCTAGGCATACGCCGCGCGCCCGTAAAGCGGACGGAACTTATCCCGCTCATGGGCAAGCCGCTGGAAGAGATATTTCAGGTGATTATCGGCGGTTCCGAGGACCTTTGCCGCCGGTTTATGATTGCACTTGGCCCCGTGGAGTGCGAGATAATGCCCCGTCTGGGCGGACGTCTTTATCCCGGAGTCCGCGAGACCCTTACGAAACTTTCCGCACAGGGTGTCCGTCTGTTCATGGTGAGCAACTGCACCGAGCACGGCCTTGACAATTTTCTGAATTTCACCGCTCTGCGGATGCTGTTCACCGACTGGCGCAGTTTCGGCGCCACCGGCGTGGACAAGGATGTGAACCTTATTGACCTGCGGAATTGTTATAATCTTCAGAGGCCAATGTATGTCGGCGACATTCAGCGCGACTGCGACAGCACTCACGCGGCCGGTATGGAATTTGTGTGGGCTTCTTACGGATTCGGACGGGTGGGGGACGCCGAATTTGTCATTGACAGTTTCCCCCGGTTGGAAGAAATTGTTGAAAATACGCGCGGGCAGCGCTGAAAGGCTTACCGCCTGTCGCGTATATTAAAATTGCAGACAATGGAGATTAAATCAGAAGAGAAAGTGCAACTGCTGCCGGCCGATGAACTCGGCCTGCGTCTCGGACATGTGACAGCGGCGATGCGTCAGGACGGCATAGACGCCATGTTGCTGTGCGACAATGCGAATATATTTTACCTCACGGGGCGAGTGTTCTGCGGCTCTATCCATATCGACGCCGACGCCAACATCCGTTATTTCGTGCGGCGTCCGTCGGTGCTCCATGGCGACGGAATGCGCACCGTGCGAAAGCCCGAAGAAATCAAGGCGCTCCTCTCGGACGAACATCTTTCTTTCGATACCCTGGCTCTGGAACTCGACGATGTGCCGTATTCCGTGGTCCTGCGTCTTGCGGCTGCAATGGGCGTGGCCTCGCCTATGAACGCCTCGGCGGTGATGCGCAGGGCACGTTCGGTGAAAACCGACCGGGAAATCTCGAAAATCGAGGCCTCGGCCGTGAAACTGACCGAGGTCTACCGCCGTATTCCCCATCTGTATCAGGAGGGTATGAGCGATATCGAACTCCAGATTGAAATCGAACGCAACCTGCGCCTCGAAGGCTGCCTTGGCCAGTTCCGTGTAACCGGCCACGACCTCGAGATATTCATGGGCAACGTGCTCACCGGTGAGAACGCCGACACCCCGTCGCCCTACGATTTCGCCATGGGTGGGGCCGGCATGAACCCGTCGCTCCCTGTCGGCGCCGACGGCACCATAATCAAGCCCGGACGCCCCGTCATGGTGGACATGAACGGTAACTTCAACGGCTATATGCCCGACATGACCCGCTGCTACATCGTTGACGAGATTCCGCCCGAGGTTGCCTCGGCCCATAGCCTTTCGTGCGACATCTGCGCCGCAGTTGCTCAGAATGCCTGCGAGGGCGCCTCGGCCAGCGCTCTCTATGAACTCGCCGCCGGCATGGCCGCCTCTGCCGGCATGGCCGACTATTTCATGGGCCACCGCTATCATGCCGGCTTCGTGGGCCACGGCGTGGGCATCGCCGTCAACGAGCAGCCCGTGCTGGCACCGCGCAGCAAGGCCGTGTTGCAGGCCGGAAACGTCATTGCCGTCGAACCTAAATTCGTTATACCCGGTTTCGGAGCCATAGGTATTGAAAATACCTATGTGGTTGGTAGCACCGGCGCCGCTCGCCGCCTCACCGACGCTCCCGAGGTAATCGCTTCACTTGACTGATGAACATCAAGGATAAACTGAATAATAAATCAATCGCAACCGTCGGCCGTGTGGCCGACACTATCGGCCGGCGCTGCTATGTGGTCGGCGGTTATGTGCGCGACCTTATTATCGGCCGCCATTCCAAGGACATCGATTTCGTTACCGTCGGTTCCGGAATCGAACTGGCCGAGGCTGTGGCTGCCGCCATGGGCCGGCATACCCACCTGGCCGTGTTCCGCAACTACGGCACCGCCCAGGTGAAACACGGCGACACGGAACTGGAATTCGTCGGCGCACGCAAGGAATCGTATCACCGCGAATCGCGGAATCCGGTTGTCGAGGACGGAACGCTGGAAGACGACCTGGACCGCCGCGACTTCACTATCAATGCCCTGGCCGTTAGCGTCAATTCCGACAGTTACGGCGAAGTGATTGACCGTTTCGGAGGCCTTGCCGACATCGGTGCCGGAATAATCCGCACGCCGCTGGACCCCGACATAACGTTCAGCGACGACCCACTGCGCATGATGCGCGCCATCCGCTTCGCCACCCAACTGGATTTCCGCATCCATCCCGATACGCTCGATGCAATCACCCGCAACGCCGGACGTATCGAGATAATCACTCGCGAGAGAATCAAGGACGAACTGAGCAAAATAATGCGTTCGCCAAGGCCCTCGACCGGCTGGTGGCTGTTGCGTAGGACAGGGTTGCTGAAACTGATCCTGCCCGAAATCGAGGCCCTGGCCGGCGTCGAGATTGTCAACGGCCGCGGCCACAAGGAGAATTTTAGCCACACCATGCAGGTGCTGGATTCCGTGGCTGCCGCTTCCGATAACGAATGGCTGCGCTGGGCCGCTCTGTTCCACGACGTGGCCAAACCCGTCACCAAGCGCTACGACCCGGCGCTGGGCTGGACCTTCCACAATCATAACTTTGTCGGCGCCAAGATGATACCCGGCATTTTCGCTCGTCTGCGCCTGCCGCTGGGTCCGGAGATGAAATATGTCCGCAAGATGGTGGAACTGCACATGCGTCCCATAGCCCTGGTCGAAGAGGAGGTGACCGACAGCGCCGTTCGTCGCCTGATGAATTATGGCGAGGGCGACCTGGCCGATCTGATGATTCTGGCCCGCGCCGATATAACCAGCAAGAACGAGGCCCGCAAACAGCGTTTCCTTGACAATTTCGACCTCGTCGAGGAAAAGTTCGTCGATATCCGCGCAAAGGATGCCGAACGCAACCGCAAGAACCCTGTGGACGGTAATGAAATCATGCACATCTTTGGTCTGAGCCAGAGTCCCCTTGTCGGATATTTTACCAAGAACCTCAAACAGGCCATAAAGGACTGCGAAATCGAGGACACGCGCGAGGCCTCGCTGGAATACCTCTACCGTCTGGCCGCCGAGCGCGACATCCCCGTGGT
>CAJJOO010000145.1 GCA_905193395.1 uncultured Porphyromonadaceae bacterium | reverse complement strand
CGGCGATACGTCGGCCCGGGCTATGCAATGTGTCGCTTCCGGCAGTATATGCTTCGCGCCCCAATATCATGCACAACTATCTCGGTCCCGACTTCAAGAAAGTTCTTTATGACGAGGCGGCAAAGTTCTGGAACCTAGAACAGGGCCGGGGCTTGTTTACGATAGCCGAACTTGCCGCTATGTCCGGCGACAACGACGAACCGCATCCGCTGCCCGAGACCGATGACCTGACTGTCAACGAAAACAGACGCCGAGTGCAGAATTCGATACGCCTTGACGTCAAGACAGTCAATGTGGAAATCCCCAAAGACGTGCATTTCCAGAATGAGGTGCAGGTGCTTGATGTCGAGCAAGCCAAATTTGCCCGCACTGCAGGAGAAATCGACCGCGTTTTCACTGCCTATATCAACGGCAAAGGCGGTCAGTTCGAGTCGCGCCAAGGCGACCGCACACGACGCATTGCCGGTTATCTTCTCGGACTGCTCGAAGACTATTTCAATATCTTCGACACTGATGCCAAAAAGGTCGTTCTCTATCATGAGAATCGCCCGAAATTTGACCGCATCCTCGACCTTGCTCTCGAAAAATATGCCCGGCAGAGAGCCGCCGCCAAACCTGCGGCCAAGCGTATCATTACTCCTTACGAGTGGCAAGTTCCCGAAGAACGTTTTTATGATGCCGACACACATCATGTCGACCATGAAAAGAATAACCACGCCCTGCTGCCCTTCGTTCAGTTCAACGACGCCTCCAATCCTGAAAAAGAATTTGAAACGTTCCTTGAACGTTATTCCGATGTGATAGACTGGTGGTATAAAAACGGCGACAAAGGCCGTCAACACTACGCCATCCCATACGACGGCGACGGTGACGACCAGGGATTGTTCTATCCCGATTTTGTTATCCGCATGAAAAACGGGCGCGTCTACATCTTCGATACGAAGACCGAGGGAAGCGACCTTTTCGCACCGGCCAAACACAATGCCCTGCTCAAATATATAGCCGATGAAAATGCCAAAGGCAAAAACCTCCGAGGCGGCATAATCATTAAGAAGCAAGGCACTGACTACTGGTTGTACTCGCCACTTCCTATCGAAAACACCACCGACCTTACCAACTGGAGTATGTTCGACCCAAATAACGCCTGACCATGAGCAAAGGAATAGACCAAAAATTCGTCCACTACGGTATCCGCAAGGAAGACCTCGCTATGATAGAGGCAATCTGCGAAACCGAGGGTATTAACTTTGACTGGCTGAGCGAAGAAATTCTCAAAGCGTATCACGCCAAAAAGGTTGACGCGATAGAAATTGACGATGCAACCACGGAAGATATTATCCGCGCTGCCATTCAGAAAATCAAACAATAAATTTCTTCGCCATGCTTATTCAGAGAATCAAAGTCAGCAACTACAAGACTTATCTTGACCTCGACCTCGATTTAACTGTGGACGAGGAGCGCCCCATTATCCTTATCGGCGGCTCAAACGGCGGCGGTAAAACCACCTTGTTTGAGGCTATCAGTGGCGCACTTTACGGTTTGAAAATTGAAAATGCCGAGCATTTCAATGAACTGCTTAACCAGGGTGCCAAAGGTCAGGTAAAGCCTGAGATTTCTTTGCAGATAACCTTCAGCGGCAAGGTACTCGGTCAGGAACAGAAATATATCCTTAAAAGAGTGTATCAACTTAACCCTGCCGGGAAACCGCTCGAAAGCGTCAGCCTGAACATGAACGGCAATATGTTTGTGTACGGTACTATGACCGCCCCTAAAGACCGTGCGCGTGCCGAGCAGGAAGTCAACAAAATTATTAAGGCTAACCTTCCGCAGGAGTTGAGCCAGTATTTTCTTTTTGATGCCATGCAATCGAGCGAACTTCTTAAAAAGAATGTATTCGCACAGACAATCCGCGACAACTTCGAGAATGTGCTTGGCTTCAAGAAATACCTGCAACTCAAACGTGCCGCCGAAAGGCTTCAACAGGAGGCTGCCCAGGAAAGACTTCATGCCGAGCAGGAAGTGGCCGAATATAAGGAACTGTGCGCGCAGAAAGAGAAACTTGAAAAAGAACTGAATACCTGTATTGCCGAGCAGGATACATTATATAAGTATCTGACCTCTATGGAGGCTGAATATCACAAGGCTAAAGACGGAGCGCAGCAAAGCGTGGCGCTCAACAAACGTATTGCCGATATTACAGCCAAGATTGATGACATAATCAAACGTGCCGCCGCTTATGCCGATGAAATAAAGGGCTTCATGGACAATATCGAGGCAAATGTGTTCTTGCCTAAAATGGCATCTAACCTTGCTGTTGAAATCAACAATATTCTCCGCATCAAGGAAGACTTGCAGAAGTCATCGACCGGCGCCTATTCGCTTGAAACTTTGCGCGATGTCACGGCGAAAATTATAGACTATCTCAAACAACTTTCCCTGTGTTCGCCCGAAGTTGACGAAGCCAATGTAGTAGACCACATGGTGGCTCTGCAAAACACTACCAACCGTCAGGACCCCTTCGACTATCTCGACTCTGCCGAGATTGCCGCGCTGAAATCGCTCGTCAGCCGTGGCGGCAACAACCAGTTCGCTAATCTTTATCGTCAGCGTCAGGACCTTGAAATACTCACCGTCACAATCGACGATTTGCGAACCGAAAAGAAACACGCCGAGCAAAGCCAAGCCGGAGGCAACGAATTTATCATTTCATCCTACGAAGAAAGCCAGCGCAAACTTGACAAGGCTAAAACTGCAGAAGGCACAATCCGCCAGGAAATTCAACGTCTCGAACGCCGCATAAATCAGTTCGATGTTCAGATACAGCAAGAGCCTGATGTTCGCTTCGATACGCTCGTGAAGTTAAAACCGTTCTTTGAAAAAGTGGCCGACAGCCTTCTCAAAAAGAAAAAGGCGCAGATAGAAAGTGAGATGCAGCAACAACTCAACCGCTTGCTTGTGTCCTACAAAGGCCACATTGGCCGCGTTGAACTAAGCGACAGCATGGAAAATTTCAATATCCGAATTTTCCATACCAAAGGAAACGAAATCTCGCTCAATCAACTCAATGCCGCCTCGAAGCAAATCTTTATCCAAGTTTTGCTCAAGGTGCTCCGCAACCTCGGCGACTACAATCCTCCCGTGATGATCGACACGGTTATGGGTGTGCTTGACAACGAGAGCCGCGAGATGCTGTTCGAGGAATACTTCCCGAACCTCGCCGAGCAAACTATCCTGCTTTGCACCACCTCGGAAGTACGCCCCGAAAGCGACTACGCAAAACTCGAGGCCTTCATATCGAAGACTTTCACCCTGCACCGCGATGTGGAGGAACAGAAAACTACCGTCAGCGACGGCTATTTTGGAATTGAATTAAACTCGTAACGCTATGCCACTACAATTTGGAGATATATACGTGCCGGAGAACTTCAACTCTGAATTTGCTCCGCTTCGTGAGAAGATTGAAAATATCATCAATCTTTCCCGTACTGTCGGCAACGAGCGCCGCTATACAATTCCTAACAACAAACTCATGCGAATTTGCTTGCTCGTCGGCCTCTCTACGCCCGGCAAGAGAAATGCTGACGGCATCGACGATATTAAACTTTATCAGGGCAATCGCTTCGTCCCGAGTTTCTTCACCCACCAGGAACTTGCTCCGCTGTACTCGACGCTGATTAAGATGCGCTACCACGACTCATCGCTCGACTTGACGAACAACCGCACGTTGTCGCGCATCATTGCTGCCGAAATGTCACGTGGCCGCGACTATCTGCTGACGGACAACAACCTCGAAAACTACCTGTTCTCAACTGGTGGCCGCGCTGCGCTCGCCAAAGATATACCTGTGCTCAATCTCCTTATCGGCAACTATGGCGATGACGAAATGGAAGCAACTCTCGACATCAACAGTCGCGCTATCACCAATGCTCAAATCATAATCGCCGGTGCCACAGGTTCGGGCAAGACCAATCTCCTCGCCGTGCTGATGCAGCAGATACGAGCCATTTCCTCGGAAAGCCGCTATCCGGTCAACTTCCTTTTATTCGATTACAAAGGCGAGTTCAGCGACATACAGAACAATCACTGGCTCCCGAACTTCGATGTTGACCGCAGTTGCATCCTCGATCCAATCGAAAACCCTCTGCCGTTTACACCTTTCAAGGACTTCACAGGCCGACCTATTAACGAGATAAATTTGTATTCGACCGAGATGGCTTCAGCGCTTTCATCGCTCGACCGCCTTTCTCCAAGTTCGAATATGAGCAACCGTCTCAGTGAGGCTATCGTGGAGTGTTATAAGCGTTCCAACGGTGCGCCTATCACTTTCACCGATATGCTGAAAGAATATCAGTTCCGAATGAAAGACCCCGAAAAGGACGATAGCATTTCTTCGATACTGAAACAACTCGACCGCGCCAATATATTTGACACGGAAGATAAGGCCGACCTTGTGGGCGAGAGTTTCATTGTCAAGATGGACGGCTATCCGAAGGGCGGCCCGATTGCAAAGGCAATCGTGTACTTCCTCATGTCGAAATTAAACAACATTTACGAACAACTCGACAAACAAGCCGTCAACGATGATGTTGTGCAGATTCGCCACTTTTCAATCATCGACGAGGCTCACTATATGCTGAGCTTCGACAACCGCCCTCTCCGCAACCTTATTGCGGTAGGTCGAAATAAGGGATTGTCTATTATTCTCGCTACACAGAATATGGCAGATTTCAAAAATAAAGGCTTTGACTTCTACGCTAACGCTCAGTATCCGCTTATTATGAAGCAACAGACAATTGACGATAAGGTCATCAAGGACCTTTTCGGCGTAAATGGCAGTGAACTTCAGGAAATACGCACCGCCATTGCAGGACTGCAAAAGGGCG
>CAJJOO010000144.1 GCA_905193395.1 uncultured Porphyromonadaceae bacterium | reverse complement strand
GAATTTACGGAAATCGCGCAAATCGTCCTGCCAGTTTGGCTGAGGAACGATGGCCACGCGATAGCCCCTGGATTCCAGGACACGGCCGATTACGGCCGCGCCGAACGAGGGATGGTCCACATAGGCGTCGCCGCTGAACAGCACGACATCCACGCCATCCCATCCGCGTGCTTTCATCTCCTTGACCGACGTAGGCAGCCAGGAGGTGATATTCAGGTTGTTATAATGAATTTGCGGCAGGGGCTGTTTCATCTGTCATTTTTGAAAGGCGGTCCTCGAGTTTGATTACTTCGTCGCGCAGACGTGCGGCCTCGATAAATTCCATATCCTTGGCGGCCTGAAGCATCTGCTCGCGCATGCGGTTGATGTTGCGGGCCAGTTCGTCGCGCGTCATGTAGGGGATTACGGGGTCGGCAGCCAGGTCGACGGAGGTGCTGTATTCATGGCCGTATGGCACGGAAGCCGCAGGGACTTTCGCTCCGGACTGTGCGGCGCGGCGTTTGTCCTTGGCTGTCATGGGCTTGCCACGCTGTATTGCTGTTGCGGCTATATCGTCCTCGCGGCCCACGATGGCGTGGCGGGCCTTGACGATGGCCTTCGGGGTGATTCCATGGGCCTCGTTGTATGCCAGTTGCATCGTGCGGCGGCGTTCCGTCTCGTCGATGGTCTGCTGCATGGATTCGGTTATGTGGTCGGCATACATAATCACCGTGCCGTTCAGGTTTCGGGCGGCGCGACCAACAGTCTGTGTCAGCGAGCGGTGCGAGCGCAGGAAACCTTCCTTGTCGGCGTCCATAATCGCCACAAGCGACACCTCGGGCAGGTCGAGGCCCTCGCGCAGGAGGTTCACGCCAATCAGCACGTCGAACGTGCCGGCGCGCAGGTCGTCGAGAATCTTTATGCGGTCCATCGTATCGACGTCGCTGTGGATATATGCCGTCTTGATTTTGAGTTTGAGGAAATAGTCATTGAGTTCCTCGGCCATGCGCTTGGTGAGAGTGGTGACCAGGGTGCGCTCGCCCTTCTCGGTGCGACGGGCGATTTCCTCCATCAGGTCGTCGACCTGGTTGAGCGACGGCTTAACGATAATCACCGGGTCGAGCAGGCCGGTGGGGCGGATAACCTGCTCCACAACGACGCCTTCGCTGCGGCGCAGTTCGTAGTCGGCCGGTGTGGCGCTCACGTAGATGGTCTGATGGGTCAGATTCTCGAATTCCTCGAAGGTGAGCGGACGGTTGTCCAGGGCCGCGGCCAGACGGAAACCATAGTTCACCAGGTTGGTCTTTCGCGAGAGGTCGCCGCCGAACATTGCCCGTATTTGCGGCAAGGTCACGTGGCTCTCGTCAATGATTGTGAGGAAATCTTTCGGGAAATAGTCCAGCAGGCAGAAGGGGCGCATGCCAGGCTCGCGGCCGTCGAAATATCGGGAATAGTTCTCGATGCCCGAGCAGTAGCCCAGTTCCTTTATCATCTCCACATCGTATGTCACGCGCTCCTCGAGGCGCTGAGCCTCGAGCAAGCGGTCCTCGCGCCGGAACGCATCGACTTGCTGTCCGAGGTCCAGTTGAATCTGCGCCACGGCCGAATTCTGCTTGGCCTGCGAGGTGACGAACAGATTCGCGGGATAGATTTTAAACGAGTCGTGCTTGCCCAGCGAACGCATGTCCTCGGGATGGAAGGTGGAGATTGACTCGATTTCGTCGCCCCAGAACACGATGCGAACAATTATATCCTCGTAGGCCAGGCGCAGGTCGATGGTATCGCCCTTGACACGGAAAGTGCCACGCCGCTGCTCGACCTCATTGCGCGAATACAACGCGCCGACCAACTGGCGCAGGAAAGCGTTACGGGCTATTTTCTGCCCCGTATGTATGCTTATAACGTTGGCGTTGAAGTCCTCGGGATTGCCCATGCCGTAGAGGCACGACACCGACGACACCACGATAACGTCGCGGCGCCCCGAAAGCAACGCCGAGGTGGTGGCAAGTCGCAGACGGTCAATCTCGTCGTTGATCATCAGGTCTTTCTCGATATACTTGTCGACCGACGGGATATAGGCCTCGGGCTGGTAATAATCGTAGTAGGACACGAAATATTGAACGGCATTTTCGGGGAAGAACTGGCGGAACTCGCTGTAAAGTTGGGCCGCGAGGGTCTTGTTGTGGCTCAGAATCAGCGTCGGGCGGTTCACCCGTTCGATAACATTGGCCATCGTAAAGGTCTTGCCCGAACCGGTGACACCAAGGAGAGTCTGCGCCTCGGTGCCGTCCATTACGCCTTCGACCAGTTGGTCGATGGCCTGCGGCTGGTCGCCCGTGGGCTTGTAGTCGGATGAAATCTTGAAATTCATAACCTGCAAAGGTACGAAAATTTCCCGACCTACAGCCCCGTTGCGCGGGCCTTGAAATCATAATAAAACATAAAACTCTCCGTCGGGATGCGGAATTGCCTTATAGGCGGCCAAATGGCGGAAATCCGGCGGAAAGTTGGCGCGGAATTTAGCCGCTGTGGATGGATTTTTGTAAAATTTTATTACCTTTGCCGAATCAAAACAACCAATCACTCCCACCGACCGCTAAAAATGCCTATAAACAACCTGCAAATCTGGCGCACAGCCAAGGACTATTTCTTCATAACCCTGGGCGTGGCCGTATATGCCTTCGGATTCGCCACCTTCATCCTGCCCCATGACGTGGTCATCGGCGGTATGGCCGGTCTGAGTACAATCCTCTATTTCACCACCGGAATTCCAATCGCCGTGGGCAACTACGGCATGAACCTGATTCTGCTGGCCATCGCCTACAAGATTGTGGGGCGGCAGTTTGTGGTCGGCACGATTTTCGGCGCCACGATGATATCGGTGATGATGGGTATCGCCATCCCGCTGTGCCAGGGGCTGATTACACTCGACCCCTTCCTGAGTTGCGTAATCGGCGGCATCATGGCCGGAACGGGCATCGGAGTGGCCTTTGTCCACAACGGCTCGACCGGCGGCACGGACATCGTGGCCGCCATGGTCAACAAATACACCAATGTCACCATCGGCCGCACCATGATTTACATGGATATGTGCATCATATCGTCGTCATTCTTCCTTTTCCACAAGGTCGAAACCGTGATTTACGGCTTCATCGTCCTGTTCATGAGTTCGTATATGGCCGACCTGATGATCAACTCCAACCGCCAGGCCGTCCAGTTCACCATATTCTCGGCCAAGTGGCAGGAAATCGCCACCGCCGTCAACAACCAGGCCCACCGCGGCTGCACGGTCCTTTCGGGCATGGGCTGGTACAGCAAGCAGGAGGTGAAGGTGCTGCTGGTGATGTGCCGCAAGATTGAATCCGTGAATATTTTCCGCATCATCAAGTCGATAGACCGCGACGCATTCATCACCCAGGCCAACGTCAACGGCGTTTACGGCAAGGGCTTCGACCAGATGAAGGTGCGCATGAAAATCAACCCCAACGACAGCAAGGCGCACGTCGAGGAAACCGCGACACGGACCGTCGACAACCCCGGCTCGCCCACCGGACACCCGATTGTCTGAACTGATTCACCATCCCAAAAACCGAAACAATGAAAATGAGCAATATGACAGTCCGCTCCCTTTCAGGGACGGTTTATGTAGCGCTTATCGTGGTCTGCGTCCTGGCAGGAATCTGGCCGCTGACAATACTGATGACCGTAATCGCCATACTCGCCGGCATGGAACTCACCCGTCTGCTTTCGGCAAAGACACCCGTGCCGCCGACGGCCTCGGCAGTAGACATGGCCGCGGTTTTCGCCCTGGTGATGCTCGGAAGCCCTGCCACGTCCGATTCCGTATACGGACCAGGAATCATCTTCCTGCTGCTGCTCTACCTGCCCCTGCGCATGACCCTGGCAGTGGCACAGAAGGACGGCAATCCGGCCCGCGCAATGCTCTGCTCGGCTTTCGCCGTCCTCTATGCCGGCGTGCCCGCCGCCTGCCTTGTGGCCACGGGCAATCTCGCCGGCAGCGGCTTCGTATTGACCACCTTCATCATCATCTGGCTCAACGACACGGGCGCGTACCTGAGCGGCCGCACTTTCGGCCGCCACAAACTGTGCGAGCGTCTCTCGCCCAAGAAGACCACCGAGGGTTTCTGGGGAGGGTTCCTGCTGTCAATCATCGGCGCCGTGGTCTGCGGCATCGTGATGGGTTATAGCACCACAATGCTGGTACTCATAGGCATATACGGCGCCGTGGCATCCGTGGCAGGAACAATCGGCGACCTTTTCGAGTCGCTCATCAAGCGTACTATGGGCGTCAAGGATTCCGGCAACCTGATTCCCGGCCACGGCGGCATCCTGGACCGCATCGACTCCCTGCTGGCCATTGCCCCGCTGGCACTGCTGCTGGCACTGCTCACGTCGGTCGCTGACTGACGCACTGCCCTGTTCCGGGCAAATCCACATTCTAAATTTCACACTGATACACAATAAATTACCATGAAAACACCTATTCTCCTGCTTTCGGCTTGCGCCGCCCTAACCGCGTCGGCACAGACGCTGAGAGTGAACCATGTCGGCTATCTCACCGACGACATCAAGACGGCAGTCTACCTTGGCAATACGGACCCTGCCCGCATGACCTTTGAACTCACATCGCCCGACCATGGAACCGTGGCCGTGGACAGTGTCGTAGTCACCGCGCCCTGGGAACCCATGGCCCACTCGGCCCGCATCTACTTCTCAGGCACCACAACGCCCGGGCAGTATGTGCTGACGGCAAAAGTCGACGGCAAGGTGGCGGAAGTCGCCCCGCTATATATCGGCGACGACGCTTACAGCCGCCTTGACATCCACGAACTTCCGCTCATCTACCTGCGCCAGCAACGCTGCGGCTACAACCCCGTACACGCCGACAGTTGCCACACCCAC
>CAJJOO010000143.1 GCA_905193395.1 uncultured Porphyromonadaceae bacterium | reverse complement strand
CCGTTGAACTGACAGGCTACCTCCGCCGGCAAGATATTGAAAACCGTATTATCACAAGCAGAATGTACTACGTAAGCAAACGTCTCGAAATCTCGGCCTCGCACCGTCTCGAACTCGACTACGAGAGCAAATGTACCAATCTTCACGGCCACAACTGGATTGTGACCGTGCATTGCCGTGCCTCCGAACTCAACGCCAACGGCATGGTGACCGATTTCACCCACATAAAGACGTCGATAAGCGAGGTCCTCGACCATAATTGCCTCAACGACGTGCTGCCCTTCAACCCGACGGCCGAAAACATCGCCCGCTGGATCTGCGACAACGTGGAGAACTGCTACCGCGTCGACGTCCAGGAAAGCGAGGGAAACATAGCATCCTATGAAAAAGACATATAAGGTCAACGAAATCTTCTATTCGCTTCAGGGCGAGGGCTTTTATACCGGTACGCCGGCAGTGTTCCTGCGGCTGAGCGGCTGCAACCGCCGCTGCCCTTTCTGCGACACCGACCACAGCGCCTTCACTGAGATGACGGGCGAAGAGATTGTGGACGCCGTCGATGCCTTTCCATCGCGTCACCTGGTGATAACCGGCGGCGAACCGGCCCTGCAACTCGATAGCGACCTGCTGCGCGCCCTTAAATCACGCCGCTTCTACATCCAGATTGAAACCAACGGCTCCCTGCCTGTGCCACCGGAGGTGGACTGGGTGACCTGTTCGCCCAAGGATGCTCCCTGGAAAATCAACCGCATCGACGAACTCAAAATCGTCTATCAGGGTCAGGATGTCGAGGAAACGGCACGCCTGCTGCCCGCCACACACCATTTTCTCCAGCCCTGTTCGGGACAGAACATCGCCGAAACCGTGGAATATATCCTGCGGAACCCCCGGTGGCGGCTCTCGTTGCAGACCCATAAACTCATAGACATCAGATGAAACGGCTGTTACCGCTTTTGGCGGCGATAATATTCGCGCTCACGGCCCGGGCCGCATCGCCGGTTACGGTCACACTGGTGAACGTGTATCCCGGCAGCGATATCTACGAACTCGAAGGTCACTCGGCCCTGCGGCTCACAGGCGCCGACGGCGATTTCGCCGTCAGTTGGGGGCAGTTTGACTTTAACGCTCCGAACTTCGTGTACCGCTTCGTCAAGGGCGAGACCGACTATTCAGTGGCCCTGATTCCCTGGGCATATTTCGAGAACGCATATATCCGTCAGGGACGCCGGATGGTCGGACACGTGATTGACATGGATTCCACGCAGACGGCTGCGCTTCTGGAATTCGTGGCACGCAATCTTGAGCCGGCCAACCGCATCTACCGCTATAACTACGTGAAGGACAATTGCGCCACACGTCCGCTGCGCGCCCTTGAGGCCGCTTTCGGCGATTCGATTGCCCTCGGCCCGGCTGTGGTGGAATCCGAGTCCTCCTTTCCCGTGACCTTCCGCAACGTGATGCGGCGCTATCATGCCAACTATCCCTGGTATCAGTTCGGCATTGACCTGGCGCTGGGTTCCGGCATTGACTATCCGCTGTCGCGCCGCGAAATGGCCTTCGCCCCGGTGGTGATGGACAGCCAGTTGGCCGAGGCCACTGTCGGCGGGCGCCCGCTGGTGAAGTCGGTGCAAGTTCTGGCCGATTTCCCGCCCGAAAATGCCGTCCTGGCTCCCACGCCCTGGTATCTCTCGCCGATGTTCGTCTGCTGGCTGGTCTTCACGTTGATATTGACCGTCTGTATTGCCGATGTGCGCCGCGGGTGCACCTCACGGGCCGTCCAGGCCGTATATTTCGGCATCGAGGGTTTGGCCGGCTGCCTGCTCACCTTCCTGATATTCGTGTCGGTACACGAGGCCACGTCGCCCAACTGGCTGTATGTCTGGCTCAATCCGCTGTGCCTGATTCCCACGATATTTATTTGGTTAAATAAGTGCAAGTCTTTGGTGTTGTCGTGGCAATTTGCTAACTTTGTGCTGCTGTTTACGATGTGTGTGCTGTGGCCCTGGCTGCCGCAGTCGGCCAATCCGGCTTTTCTGCCCCTTGTGCTTGCCTCCATGGTGCTGTCGGCATCGTATATCAAAGTCAACTATCCGAATGACAAAAATACAACCCGCAAATAAACGAACCGGTATGCCGGGCCTGTTCATGGTCCTGATTGCCTCGGTGGCGGCCATCGCCGCCCCGGCTCAGACCCGTGTCAGCCCCTCGCTGGTTGTCGGCATTGTCATCGACGGTCTTGACGTGCAATATCTCGAGATGCTGCGTCCACACTTCGGTGCGGGTGGCTTCAACCGCCTTATGCGCGATGGCGTGATGATTGCCAATGCCGACTACGGCACCAACGTAGATGCCACAGCCGCCACCGCAATGCTGATGACCGGTGCTGCGCCCTGGACCACTTCGGTCACCGGTGCCGTGGTCTACGACCCCAAGACGATGCTCACCGTCCCCGCGATGCACGACCCCGAGGCCGTGGGCATTGCCACCGACCGCACTTATTCGCCGCGTTCGCTGAATGTCAGCACGCTGGCCGACGAGGTGCGCATAGCCGGCGCCGGCGTGGGCCGCGTCTATTCCGTGGCTCCAGATCCGGCACAGGCAATCCTGCTGGCCGGACACAGCGCCAACTGTGCCATGTGGATTGACAACCATACCGGCAAATGGGCCTCATCGGGATATTACCGCGATGTGCCGCCCATGCTGGCGTACATCAACCGCATGGAGCCGCTGGCAATCCGCCTCGACACCGTCCAGTGGACCCCGTTGCGCGATGCGCAGGCATATGCCAACCTGCCAGAACACCTCACGCACTATCCCTTCCGTTATATCTTTGCCCGCGGCAACGAGGCGCGCTTCGAAATGTTCGAGGCCTCGCCGATGGTCAACGCCGAGGTCACCGATATTGCCGGACGCCTTATCGGCGAGGTGAAACTGGGCGAGAGCGGCTCGCTCGACATGCTCAACCTGGCCTATACAGTCCAGCCTTATGATTATACCCGCAGCGACGACAACCGCTACGAACTCCTTGACTCGTATCTGCGCCTTGACGCCGACATTGCCCGTCTGTTCAACACCGTCGAGCAGAGGGTGGGCGAGGGCAACGCCGTCTTCTTCGTAGCCGCTACGCCTCCGCGCGGCCGCACACGCCGTGACGACGAAAAATGGGGTATACCATATGGCGAATTTTCCTCGAAGAAGGCCAAGTCGCTGCTCAACATGTATCTGATAGCCGTTTACGGCAACGGCGAGTGGGTGCAGTCGTTCCACGACGGGACTTTCTACCTGAACCACAAACTGATTGAGGAGCATAACCTCCAGCCACGCGATGTGCGCGAGAAGGCTGCCGCTTTCCTCTCGATGATGAGCGGCGTCGACCACGTCTATACGCTTGACGAGGTTGTAGGCGGCCGCGGCGACGCGCGCCTTGAAGCCATGCGCCGCAATTCGCATCCCTCGGCCTCAGGCGACCTTATCGTGGAAGTCGACCCGGGCTGGGAAGTGGTCGATGATATCGTGACACCCGCACGCGAGGACCGTGTGCGCTATGTGAAGCGTATCGCCGCTGCGACGGCACCCGTATTTATCCTTGCTCCGGGAGTCGATTCCCGTCTGATTGACACTCCCGTCGACGTTCGTACCGTCGCTCCGACGGTGGCGCGCCTGCTGCGCATCCGGTCGCCTAACGGCGCCGCACTGCCGGCAATCATACTCTGAGACTCCGCAGGACACACTTCACGGACGGCGCATACCCGTCCGCAGCATCTCCCCGATTTCCGGCATTTAAGTTAATTTAGTGAATCCCAAAAATATTCACTAACTTTGCGGTGTCCTAATACCTCAAATCAGAAAAAACAACACATACATTATATATATGTCACTCGAATCAATACTTAAAAGCATATTCGGATCAAAGGCTCAGCGCGACCGCAAGCATTATCTGGATTATGTCGATAAAAACATCAATCCCATGGCTCCGAAATTCGAAGCCATGTCCAACGACGAGTTGCGCGACACCGTTGCCGGCATCCGTAATGACATCCATGCCGCAATCGCGCCCAAGGAACTGCGGATTGCCGAATTGAAAGAGCAGATCGAGACCCTGCCTCTGGACGAGCGTCAGCCCCTTTGGGACGAGATTGACCATCTTGAAAAGGAAATCAAGGAAATACTGGAGCAGAAACTCGACGAGCATCTGCCGATGACCTTTGCGGCAATGCGCGACGCCGCACGCCGTTTCGCCAACAATCCCGAAGTCGTCGTCACGGCTACCGAACTGGACCGAGACCTGGCCGGACGCGGCCACGACTTTGTGACCATCGACGGCGACAAGGCCATCTACCGCAACCACTGGATGGCCGGCGGCAACGAAATCACCTGGGACATGGTTCACTACGATGTGCAGATGGTCGGCGGCAAGGTCCTCAATGAAGGCAAAATCGCCGAAATGGCCACCGGCGAGGGTAAGACCCTCGTGGCCACGCTCCCCGTGTTCCTGCGCTCCCTTACAGGCCGAGGCGTACATGTGGTGACGGTCAACGACTATCTGGCCAAGCGCGACTCGGAATGGATGGGTCCTCTCTACATGTTCCTCGGCTCGACGGTCGACTGCATCGACAAGCACCAGCCCAACACTCCGGCGCGCCGACAGGCCTATGCCTGCGACATCACCTACGGTACCAACAACGAGTTCGGTTTCGACTACCTGCGCGACAACATGGCCATGGCGCCCGACGATATGGTGCAGCGTGGTCACTATTACGCCATTGTCGACGAGGTCGACTCGGTGCTGATTGACGATGCCCGTACGCCTCTGATTATATCCGGTCCTGTGCCCCGGGGCGAGGAACAGTATTTCAACGAATACAAATCGAACGTGGAGAAGGTGGTCCAGGCCCAGCGCCGTCTGGTCAACGACATCCTTG
>CAJJOO010000142.1 GCA_905193395.1 uncultured Porphyromonadaceae bacterium | reverse complement strand
CGTCGAGCGGAGGCGAGCCGGCGCCGAGTATCTGGCTGCGGAAATCCGGTCCGCAGTCAATCAGCAGGCGCGCCCCGTTGTCGGCCGTTATGATGGCCGAGGCGCGCAGGCGCTTGTCGTGTGTGTCGGTCGACACGCAGGCCGGGCAGGTGCATCCTATTTGCGGGATGCCCGTCGATGTGCCGGTACCGAGGAATCGCAGTTGCATGTTTCGTTGGGGGGTGGGGGATGGTGCGGCGACGGTGTCAGCGCCTGAACCGGGTGAGGATGCCGTCTTCAAAAATCAGATAGATGCCGTCGTCGTAGGTCCACTGCTCAATGTGGGCCGCCGTGGTGGCGCCGCGGCGTATGTCGGAGGGTGTGCCGAGCGCCAGGCGGCATTCGTCGCGCGTCATGCCCTCGGCCACCTGCGAGTGTACAATCAGGTGCCAGGTGGCGTCGGTGATGCGGGGATATGCGTCGCGCGGATTCGTGAACGAGAACAGACGGTCGAAATTTCGTGTGGCCGTGGTGCCGCTGCCGTAGGTGAGGAACACCGTGTGGGTGCCGGGGAGCGAGTCGCTGGTGAAGGTGACCAGCAGAGGGTGGACAGCAGTGCCGGGCGTGACTCCTTGCAGTCGGGCCGGAACGTATCGGAGGCCTGCGCGCGCTTTTCCCTCGGCGTCATACCACAGCGGCGTGGTGATGTAGCACAGCCGGTCGCGCAGCAGGGAGTCGGCCGTGGCCACGGCGCTCAGTTCCACGACAAAGGGGATGTCGTGGCGTTCGCGGACCTTGAATTCCTCGGCGGCCATGCCGGTGGCGTAGGTGGCGAGGCTTCCGTCGGGCAGCGTGAAGGTGAGGTCTACGGACTCTCCGCCCATGATTGTTGGCGAAGTCCCCGTAGCGGCCAGCGTTATGGTGTCGCCGCGCAGCGGTTCGTTGATCTGGGGTGTGAAGATGATGCCGATTTTATCGTCTGTTACGACCCATTTCTTGCCCGGGCGCCATGCTGCGGGCGCCTCGGGGCGCACGGCCGCAAAAAATACTGCCTCGGCCGACGGCGTGGCATGACTGTGTCGCCCCTCGGGATCGTTGATTCGAGGAGTGCTCTCGATACCTGTGAAACAGCCGCCCAGGGTCATGGCGCAGGCAATGGTCAGTAATATGGCCGCCGTGCGGTTCATTTGGCGCTGACGGCGGGCGTGATGCCCAGGTTGCTGAATATGAACGAATAAATATCGGTCCATTCGTCGATTACCTTGCCCACGGGCTTGCCGGCGCCGTGTCCGGCCTTGGAATCGATGCGTATCAGTTTCGGACGGTCGCCGGTATCGGCCGCCTGCAGTGTGGCGGCGTATTTGAACGAATGTGCCGGAACCACGCGGTCGTCGTGGTCGGCTGTGGTGACGAGCACTGCGGGGTAGGGCGTGCCGTCGTTGCGGATGGTGTGCAGCGGCGAATAGCCCAGCAGGTAGCGGGCCATTTCGGGCGAATCGTCGGCGGTGCCGTAGTCACTGGCCCAGTTCCAGCCGATGGTGAACAGATGGTAGCGCAGCATGTCCATCACGCCCACGCGCGGAATGGCCACGGCAAAGAGGTCGGGCCGGCGGTTGACGACGGCACCCACCAGCAGGCCGCCGTTGCTTCCGCCCTCGGCTACCAGCAGTTCGGGCCGTGTCCAGCCCTCGGCCACCATGTATTCGGCCGCGGCGATGAAATCGTCGAACACGTTCAGTTTGTTCATCTTGGTGCCGGCCTCGTGCCATGCCTCGCCGTATTCGCTGCCGCCGCGCAGGTTGGTCTGGGCGTAGATTCCGCCGTTTTCAAGCCACAGCATGCGCGAGGGGCTGAATCCGGGATTGAGCGAGATGTTGAAGCCGCCGTAGCCGTAGAGGTACACGGGATTGTTGCCGTCGCGTTTCAGGCCTTTCTTGTAGATCAGGAACATGGGCACGCGGGTACCGTCGGCCGAGGTGTAGAACACCTGTTCCGTGACGTAGTCGTCGGGCACCACGCCGTCGACAGCCGTTGCCTTGAGCAGTTGGCTCGTGCCGTCGGCCGTGTTGCAGCGGTAAATCTCCGAGGGGTATGTGAAGGACGAGAAACTGTAAAAAATCTCCGGGCTTTTGTGGTCGGCCGACACGCTGACGGAACCGTAGGTGGGCAGTTTGATTTCCGAGGTCTGACGGCCGTCCATGTCGTGGATTGTGACGTGGTTCGAGGCGTCGCACTCGCGCACGGCCACCAGGTGTCCGCCGGCTACCTGCACATCGGTCAGCACCGAACCCTGCTGCTCGGGGAGTACCTCGCGCCAGTTCTCACGTCCGGGTGCCACGGGGTCGACCGACACCAGACGGTTGAACGGGGCGCCGTCGGAGGTGAACAGCAGCAGCCGGCCGTCGGGAGTGGCGTCGACCACCAGGGCCTGATACTCCATTGTCGGCTCGATTGTAATCCACTTCGCCGAATTGTCACCAAGGCGCTTCACATATAGCGCGTTGCCGAATCCCTGGCCTTCGCCCTGCACAAACAGCCAGCGGCCGTCGTCGGTCATACCGGCTGTGTGGAAATGCAGCGGCTCGTCGGGGTTGCCGTAGACACGGGTGTCCTCCTGCTGCGGGGTGCCGGGGCGGGGGTGGAACACGCTGTGGTATTCATTGGCGTTCGAAAATTCCTTGCCGGCTTCGGGCGCGGGGTAGGCGCTGTAATAGAAACCGTCGTCGTCCCAGGCGGCGCCGGTGAACTTAGCCCATTTGATATGGTCGTCCAGCAGCCGCTTCGTGGCCGTCTCCATCACGTAGATTTCAGTCCAGTCGCTGCCGCTGCGCGAGATGGTGTAGGCCGTATAGCGTCCGTCGCGGCTGGGGAAAATGCCGGTCAGGGCTACGGTGCCGTCCTCGCTCAGAGTGTTCGGGTCGATGAAGACCTCGGCGTCGCTGCCGTAAGGTTCATTGGCGCGGTAGATGACGGCCTGGTCGCGCAGACCGTCGTTCACGGCGAAATAATAGAGGCCATCCTTACCTTTCCAGGGCAGACCGTTCTTCACATAGTCCATCAGCGACGTGAGGCGCTTGCGGAGGTCCTCGCGGAACGGGACACCGGCCAGCCAGCGGCCCGTGAGGTCGTTTTCGGCGCGCACCCATTCCAGGGTGGCCGAGGCCGTGTCGTTTTCGAGCGGACGGTAGGGGTCGTTGACCGTCATTCCGAAGACAGTGTATTGAGTCGAGTCGCAGGGGGCCGCGGGATATGAAAGGGGTTGCGCGGCGACGGCCGCCTGGCAGGTGAGTAAGGTTGTCAAAGCGGGTATGAGAATTTGTTTAGCCATAATATAAACAAGCGGAACTGAAATTTTTCTGTCAGCAAAGGTACATAAAAAATCACTAAAAGCCAACATCCTCAGGTTCACATCCCCCATCCCGCCGCCATGGGGTGGTTTTCAACCCGGCTTTCTTGAAAAATTTGGGCGGAATGTTTGGTTTGTGTCGGGTTATTCGCTATTTTTGCGACTGAAATGACATAAAACGCCATCGAAAAACTACTTACCCCATCCTAAAACCATAATAATATGGATATTAACAAAATCATCAGCGACCTGGAAGCCAAGCATCCCGGCGAGAAAGAATACCTGCAGGCAGTGCGCGAAGTGCTCCTTTCGGTGCAGGAAGTCTACAACCAGCATCCCGAATTCGAGCGCAACAAAATCATCGAGCGCATGGTCGAACCCGACCGTATCGTCACTTTCCGCGTGACCTGGATCGACGACAAGGGCGAGGTGCAGAACAACCTCGGCTACCGCGTACAGTTCAACAACGCCATCGGCCCGTACAAGGGCGGTATCCGTTTCCACGCTTCCGTGAACCTGTCGATTCTCAAATTCCTGGGCTTCGAGCAGACCTTCAAGAACGCACTGACCACCCTGCCAATGGGCGGCGCAAAGGGCGGCAGCGACTTCTCGCCCCGCGGCAAGAGCGACCGTGAAATCATGCGTTTCTGCCAGGCATTCATGCTGGGTCTGTGGAAGAATCTCGGCCCCGACCGCGACGTGCCCGCAGGCGATATCGGCGTTGGCGGACGCGAAGTAGGCTACATGTACGGCATGTACAAGAAACTGGTGAACCAGCACGACGGCACATTCACCGGCAAGGGTCTGGAATTCGGCGGTTCGCGCATCCGTCCCGAGGCCACCGGTTTCGGCGCCCTCTACTTCGTACAGAGTATGCTCAAGGAAAAAGGCGACGACATCAAGGGCAAGACTGTCGCAATCTCGGGCTTCGGCAACGTGGCCTGGGGTGCCGCAATGAAAGCCACCGAACTCGGCGCCAAGGTTGTCACCATTTCCGGTCCCGACGGCTATATCTACGACCCCGCCGGTCTGAACGACGAGAAGATTGCCTACATGCTGGAACTCCGCGCTTCGGGCAATGACGTCGTGGCTCCCTACGCCGACAAGTTCCCCGGCTCCGAATTCTATGCCGGCAAGAAACCCTGGGAACGCAAGGTGGACATCGCTCTGCCCTGCGCAACACAGAACGAACTGAACGGCGACGATGCCAAGGCTCTCGTTGCCAACGGTGTGGAAATGGTTGCCGAAGTCTCGAACATGGGCTGTACCCCCGAGGCCATCGACCATTTCATCGCCACCCGCACCACCTATGCTCCCGGCAAGGCTGTGAACGCCGGCGGCGTGGCCACTTCCGGCCTGGAAATGAGCCAGAACGCCATGCACCTGCAGTGGAGCGCCGAGGAAGTGGACGAAAAACTCCACACCATCATGCACGACATCCACGCCCAGTGCCTGCAATACGGCGTCGAGAAGGACGGCTATATCAACTACATGAAAGGCGCCAACATCGCCGGCTTCATGAAGGTTGCCCACGCCATGATGGGTGAAGGCGTATGCTGATAGCCACAGTCTGCTGACAAACCCCTCTAAATACCCGCAGGGGTTC
>CAJJOO010000141.1 GCA_905193395.1 uncultured Porphyromonadaceae bacterium | reverse complement strand
AAAACTTGAAATTCTTCAAGGACTGGGAGATACAGTGGCTGCCGAACAATATCTCGTTCATGACCAACATGTCGCGATACTACTATGAGCAACAGACCCGATCGGAGACCGACGCGATGTTCCAACTGCCTGTTTCGGTGAGCAAGAACTTCCTGTGGGACCGCCAGTTGTCGCTGACGTGGAATATTATCAAGAGCCTGCAACTATCGTTCAACTCCAACACGTCCGCGCGCATCGAGGAGACCGTCGGCGCCGTGAACAAACGCCTGTTCCCCGACAAATACCGCGAGTGGAAGGACACCGTGTGGCAAAGCATCCTGTCGATGGGTACGCCGTGGAGTTACAACCAGACATTCTCGGCGCAGTACAAGGCTCCGTTCTCGCGCATCCCCGTGCTGGACTTCCTGAGCGGTTCGGTAAGTTATAATTCCACCTACCGCTGGGACCGCGGCGCCACCGTGGACGGCGTGCAACTGGGCAACACGATTGCCAACCAGTCGTCTTTCAGCACCGACGGCCGAATCAATTTCGAATCGTTCTACAACAAGATACCGATTTTCAAGGAGGTCACGCGCCGTTTCGCCAACGTGCGGCGTAACACTCCGGCTCCGCGCAAGCCAAAACGCTTCGAACGGTCGTTCAAACTGCCCGATGACTCGACGCAACTGATTATCAAGCACAACCTGAATGTGGCCAAGGTCAAGGTGACGGCCACCACGCAGGACGGCACGCCATATACAATCCATGTGAAGCCGATTGACCGCAATTCGGTGGAAATCCTGGACCGCGGTGGCGAGACGCTGAAATTCACCGTACTGGAGATTCAGAAGGAGGAACGCAACGTATGGCGCGAAATCGGCCAGTACGCGCTGCGTCTGGCTCTGTCGCCGCGCAACATCTCGGTCCGTTTCCGCAACACCCGCACCATGACGCTGCCGCTGTACAATCCCGAAATCGGCAACATCTTCGGACAGTCGCTGTCCTACGGTCCCATGGCGCCGGGTCTGGGCTTCGCCTTCGGTTTCGAGGGACGCGGATTCATCGACAAGGCCCTGGACCGCGGCTGGCTCATTACGGACGACGGGCAGACCTCGCCGGCGGTATGGTCGCGGACCAAGGAACTGAACATCGAGGCCAATTTCGAACTTTTCAAGGGCTTCAAGGTGCAACTGACCTTCAACCGCACGGATAACCGCACGTCGCAGATTCAGTTCATGTATGCCGACCATCCCACGTCCTATTCCGGCTCGTTCACCATGACCGGCTGCGCCATCGGAACGGCTCTGCGCTCGTCGGGCGCATCGGACGGTTATCACAGCGACGCCTTCGACCGCTTCCTTGAGAATATTCCGGTGATACGCGACCGTGTGGAAAGCCAGTATTTCGGCACACAGTATCCCACCACGGGCTTCCTGAAAGGCATGCCGCAGGCCGGCCAGCCGTTCAGCCCCGACAACGGTACAATCAGCGAGACGTCTAGCGACGTGCTGATTCCCGCCTTCGTGGCCGCCTATACGGGCCGCGACGCCTCGAAGCAGTGGCTCTCGCCCTTCCCCTCGTTCAGCGCCGTGATGCCCAACTGGCGAATCACATACGACGGTTTCATCAATATGTGGAACATGCGCGACATCTTCAAGACCGTGACGTTGTCGCACGCCTACCAGTGTACCTATTCCGTCGGCTCATATTCATCCTTCCTGAACTGGGTGGGCGTGGATGGCGAGCGCCTGGGGTATACACTGGACGAACTGACGGGTGCTCCCGTGCCGTCGTCGCCCTTCAATATCTCGTCGGTGGCCATCACGGAACGTTTCGCACCGCTTATCGGCGTGAACGTGACGCTGAAGAATGAAATGCAGTTCGGCGCCGAGTACCGCGACCAGCGCACGCTGACGCTGAACTCGGCAGCCGGCCAGGTGGTCGAAGCCACGCAGCGCGGTTTCAAGTTCAGCGCCGGATACAAGATTGTGGGCTTCAACAGCGTGCTGAAGATACGCGGCTCGCAGCAGGGCATCAGCAACGACCTGACGCTGAATGCCGAGGTTGGTATCCAGCGCAACCAGGCACTGATACGCCGCATCGAGGGCAACTACACGCAGCCAACGTCCGGCACGAATACCTTCAATATCAATTTCACGGCCTCTTACATACTGAGCAAGCGCGTCACCCTGTCGGCCTATTTCGACCATCAGGTCAACACGCCAATCGTGACCACGTCGGCCTATCCCACCACAAACACCTCTTACGGCATTTCGGTGAACATGAGTCTGGCCCGCTGATGCGCCCGTGGTTCAGAGATTGTTTGTCATATCGACGGTCGTAACCTCCACGTCGAGGCGTGTGCCGTCGGTCCCTTCCAGGCCGTAATCGTGCGTGTTGGAGATTGACATCAGATTGTCGGCGGGTTCGTAAGGCTCGCTGGTCAAGGGGTGTGTGGCGAACAGTACGCAGAACACCACCACAAGACATACGAGAATGGCTCCAAGGGCAAGGACAACTCCCTCGCCGCTGCTTTTTTTCTTTGTCATATGTATTCAGTGATTCGATAGGGGGTAAACGTTATTACGCGGGTCGTCGGGGCGGCGTCGGCAGCCGCGGTCCGCATATAATAAAGGCTCCGGAAGGTGGTTTTGTTCACTTCCAGAGCCTTTGATGTATCGGAATCGCTTTGTCAGCGGGCGTCGATTTCGCGCAGCAGTTCGCGGACGGCCGTCTCAAGTTGGGCGTCGGCTCCGAGGACAATCGCAGCGGGATCGTTGGCCACCTTGATGTCGGGTTCCAGTTGCTGGTTCTCGAGGAAGGATCCGTCGGGCAGGCGGTAGCCGATAACGGGGATACCGAATATCAGGGAGGGATCCTGCATCGTTACCCAATTGACCGATGTCATTGTTCCCGGGACAGGCATGCCGACCAGTTTGCCCAGACCGCGGTTGCTGTATACCCAGGGCGTGCCGTGGGCGTTGGAGTAGCAGGGCTCGGCGATAATCATGATCGAGGGCTTGTTCCAGCGTCGCGATGGCATGTCGCAGGATTCGGTGCCGCGGATTTCCTGGGTGAAGTATTTCTTGCCGGAGAAGAGCACCTCGATGTCCTCGTGGAGGCGGCCGCCGCCGTTCCAACGTACGTCGATTACGATGCCTTCGCGGTCGTTGTACTTACCCAGAAGGTCGGAGTAGACGCGGCGGAAGGATTCGTCGTCCATGGATTCGATGTGGACGTAGCCGAGGCGGCCGTGCGAGAGCGAGTCGACGGCAGCGGCGCGGCTCTTGACCCAGCGGCGATAGAGCAGGTCGTTGTGGCGGCCGCGCGATACGGGCTTCACCACTTCCTCCCAGCGTTCGCCGGTGGCGGGATTCAGCAGCCCGACGAGGGTGCGGCGTCCGCTGAGGTCGGTGAGAAGGATGGAAATATCGTCGTCGGGGCCGATTTTCTGCCCGTTGATATATTCGACAACCATGCCGGGAGCCACCTTCGAGTCGGCGCGCCACATGGGACCGCCTTCCAGCACCTCGGCCACGCGCTGGCCGTCGCCTTCGTAGGCGAGGGCGTAGAGCAGCCCCAGCGAGGCCGTGCGGTCGTTCTGCAACGAGGAGCGGGGGCCGGTGAAGCGTCCGCCGGTGTGGCTGTCGTTGAGTTCGCCCAGCAGTTCGGAGAGCAGTTCGGCGAAGTCGTAGTTGTTGGAGATGTGGGGCAGGAAGCGGCGGTAGTGCTCGGTCATGGCGGGCCAGTCGACACCGTGCATATCGGCTACATAGAAGCGTGCGGCTTCCTCGCGGGCCATGTTGTCGAACATTGCGCGGCGTTCGGCGGCGTGGTCCACAGTCATTTCACCGCGGTAGGAAATCGAGGTGAGTTTGCCGGTGCCGGGGTTGAGTTTGCGCATCGTCGAGCCGAGGATGAACATGTTCTTGCCGTCGGGTGTGATTTCGATTGAGCCGCCGGTGGGGATTGTGGTCACCAGGCTATGTTCGTCCTTGCGCGGAACGAGTTTCCAGAGTTGCTTGCCGTCGGCGGTGTCGGAGAGATAATAGAGGGTTTCCCCGTCTTCGGTGAAGGCTGCATCGGACAGGTCGGCCGAAACGGGCGTCACGCGCACCAGACGGTCGGTGATGCCGTCGAGTTCGACGGTGATGTCTTTGTCCTTATCCTTATCCTTGTCTTTGTCCTTGTCTTTATCCTTGTTCTTCTCGGCGTCTTTCAGCAGGGCATAGTCCTCTTTCCCGAGGGTGTAGCGGTCCATGGCCTTCTGGTTGAGAAAGACGAGCATCACGTCCATCATCGAGCCCCAGGAAGCGTGGTTACGCATGCCGTAGCGTTCGGAGAGGAACATGATGGCGTTGCCGTCGAGGACAAAGCGGGGCGCGGCGTCGAAATAGCCGCTGTTGGTGAGGTTTGTCATCGTGCCGTCGGCCACGTTGATCAGGGCGATGTCGGTGTAGGGGTCGTGCTTGCGGGCTACGACTTCAAGGGCAATCCACTTGCTGTCGGGCGACCAGGTATAGTCGAAACGGCCGTTGTTCTGCAGATATGTTGAGCCGTCAGTAAGTTTGCGCACTTTTCCGGTCTTGAGGTCGAGGACGGCCAGGATGTGGCGGTCTAGGATGAAAGCCAGGTAATTGCCGTCGGGCGAAACTTGCGGCAAGGTGCGTTCGTGTTTGTCGGGTTTGAACACGGGTTCCTCGCGAATAAGGGTTGCGTGGGCAAAGTCGGGTTCGTCGTCGGGACGTGCCATCACGGCCTTGTAGATGTTGTATCGGCCGTCGCGCTCGGAGGTGTAATAGAGAGTTTTGCCGTCGGGCGCCCAGGCGGGGTCGCTTTCAGCCTCGGGGGTGTCGGAGACGCGGCTTGTGGTGGCATAGTCGGTCGATGTGACAAAGATATTGCCGCGATATACGAATGCGATGTTCTTGCCGTCGGGCGAGGGCGTGCCCTGGCGCGCGCCGGATGTG
>CAJJOO010000140.1 GCA_905193395.1 uncultured Porphyromonadaceae bacterium | reverse complement strand
CGCCGGAACTGCAAAATTACAAAAAATCCCGCCCCCATGCAACGGCATGAAGTTTCTTTGTCAGATTGGATATTTATTGTACCTTTGTCTTGCAATTCTCTTCTGTTTCATATTCATCCACTGAAAAAGACACATAAACCGTTACATCATGCTACGTTACGCTATACTTTCCCTTGCTTTTGTTATTTCACTTCTTGCGGCGGGAGCCAGGACCATCAGAGGTACAGTTCTTTCGTCGGCTGACTCAACTGCGGTCGCCGGAGCAGTTTGCCGCGCATTTTCCGGAGAAAATGCAGTCGTTGCGACGACTGCTGATGCCGAAGGCGCCTTTGCGCTGGAAACAGACGTCCGCGCGGGCCTGCGCCTTGAAATTTCCATGACCGGCTTCACGCCTACCGAAGTACTGATTGAGCCCGGGACCAAGGGCCGTGATTTTGGTGTGATTTACCTTGATGAGGGCCTTGCACTGGATGGAATTACCGTCACCGCCGCACCTGTTGTCAATTCCCGTGGGCGGACAATCGTCTATCCATCGCAGGCCGATATCAAGGCCTCGGCCACCTCGCTGAGCCTGTTCCAGAAACTTCCCTTTGCGGGTCTCGAAGCGAACCCGATTAACCGGACAATAACTGTCGACGGAGGCAATCCCGTGATTCTGATTAACGGCGTTCCTTCAACAATGGCCGATGTAAACGCCCTAAATCCAAAGGATATAGCGAAAATTGAATATACGCGTCACACTCCGGCACGCTATGCCGATAAAGACAAGACCGGATATATCAACATCACTCTTAAAACCCGTCAGGATGGAGGCAACGTCTATCTTTGGGGCCGCAGTGCCGTTTCCACTGCTTTTGTCGACGGAATTTTAAGTGCTTCATACCACCAGGGACCCTCGCAGTTCACTTTGCAATATAATCCTTCGTGGCGCAATTATCAGAAAGTTTATGACGATTCCTACGAAAGTTATATAGGCGATGATTTCAAGGTGAATCTCGAGTCGCACGACCGAAACCCCTTCAATTATCATACCCACGCCATGCGCCTGAAATATGATTTCAGCCCGAGTACTTCAACTCTGTTCTCGGCCACATTCAGCGCAACGCCCTATTATACACGCCACCGGACACTGGCGCAGACCATTGATTCGGAATTGGGTCGCTATGACAATTTCAATATGTCGTCGAGCAAGGACTTCACGCCCTCGCTCGACTTGTTCCTCCGTCAGGATTTCAACGAACGCAACTCGCTCGAGGTCCAGGTTGTCGGCACATTGAGTGCGAGCGACTACCGACGCGACAATGCCTATACTTTTGCCGACGGACAGGAGGAATCTTATGTGATGAACGTCGACAGCCGCCGCCGTTCGCTCATTTCTGAAATCAGTTACATCCACACATTCAGTGAGAACACGCAACTGTCGGCAGGTTACCAGAATACCGTGTCGCGAAGCACCAATACATATCTTACCTCCGATTACAAACCCATCCTCACCGAGAACAATAATTACGCCTATGCGCGCCTCGGGCAGACAATCGGCAACTTCTATCTGTCACTGTCAACCGGCGCCAAGATGTTCTGGATAAACAACGACGTGAACAAGCGGCGCTTTATCCGCAACCTGTCCAGCGCACGAATCACCTGGAACATCAACTCCACATGGAGCCTGCAAGGCTTTTTCCGTTATAGCCCGGTGATTCCCTCGCTTACTTCGCTGACGGATTACGCCCAGCAGATTACTCCCTATCTGGTTTCCAACGGCAACCCCGACCTGAAAGTGGCCGAGAATTTCCGTTACAGCCTCGGCGCCGATTTCAATTACAAGAAGGTCCAGGCCTCGTTCCAGACCATATATTCACGCACAAAAAACAGCATTGTCGACGATGTCTCTTATTCGGGCAACGGCCTGTTCCTCTCGCGCTCGGTCAATGCAAGTCACACGGATTTGTTCCGGAACAGCCTCTCGCTGCGGATTTCCGATATCTATGGTTTCGGAGCCGGGTTTGACATGAGCCTGTCGCGTTACAGTTCCGCCGTGAACACATGGAAATATAATCTGACATCCTTTTCCGGAACTTTCATTCTGTGGTGGAACCACGGCCCCATTACCCTGGCCTACTGGCGGAAAGTCCCCGGAAAATATCTTAGCGGCTACTATGTCGGCAAGGAAGAGAACGGCGACGCATTGCAGTTTGAATGGCAACCCGACAAACACTGGACCATCGGCCTGAGTTGGATGTATATGTTCGACCGTAAAGGTACCCGTTATCCATCATGGGATTACTCCGACGTTAATCCCTCTCGGAACGACAGATATATTAAGAACAATGCCAATATGGTTGTTATCGGCATCAGTTACTCGGCCGATTTCGGTTCCATATTCCGCACGGCAAAGCGCAGCCTGAACAATACCGACAGCGGTTCCTCGCTGTTGAAAATGTAATTATACTATCATGAAATCAAGAGTTAATCTCAGCCGTTTTTCCCTCGTATTGACAATCGTGATTCTGGCGGCGCTGTTCGTCGCCTGCATATTCACTGTACGTGACAGGATTCCTTTCCTGATTCTGCTGTCGATGTATCTGATTCTGATTGTAACCGGCCTCATTTATGCTCCGGTGAGTATCAGCGCCGACACGGAGACGATAGTTCTGAAGTCGATTCTCCGCCGCCACAGACTGCTGCTACGCGATGTGGAGAGCGTGCAGAGGTTCAGTCCCACCATGGGCGCCATCCGCATAATCGGCTCCGGCGGATTCATGGGCTACTGGGGCATATTCAAGGAAGGGGACATCGGCCGCTACATGGCTTTCTATGGAAAAGCCTCCGACTGTTTCCTGCTGCGCCTGAAAAACGGCGACAAATATGTGCTGGGCTGCGAAAATCCGCAGACGATGGCCAATTATATTCAGAGTCGTCTACCTGCGGCGGCGTGAGCGGCGTGAGGGCATCTTCAGGCCGTCATAGCAGTGCCGCAGCATGTTGTCGTTGATTTCCGGGGTAGGGTGAATGGGTCGTCCCGCTTCGTTCAGCCGGTGTCCGAGGAGCCAGTCGTAAACCTCGGAGGAATACAGCAGCCGAGCGGGTCGTCCATGGTTCATGCCCTTGACGCGGTCGTAGACCAGCCGTTGCACGGTGTCGCCGGGCTGTCGCGCGGCCTCGACGGCTTTTACAACACGGTCGCTCTGTTGCACCGTCACTGCACGGTCGGCCGTTCCGTGGATAATCCACAGCGGAATTTTTGCCAGTCCGGCCAGGTTGTCGCCCGTAGCGCCTCCGCAGATGCCGATAGCGGCAGCGAAGCGGTCGGGATATGCCGCGGCAACGTCCAGCGTCCCGTAGCCCCCGAGGCTCATTCCCATCACATAGATGCGCGTGGTGTCGATTTTATTGTTCTTGATCATATAGTCGACAAGACCGATTACCTTGCGGGGACTCCATGCGCCCCCGGGATTCTGCGGCGCGATTACATAGGCGTCGAGGCTGCGGCCTTTTGATATCGCGTCGATGGTGCCGTAGCGCTTCACCCTCTCCATATTCCGGCCGCACAGGCTGGCTCCGTGCAGAAATACAATCAGGGGCTTGCCCACAGAATCGGTTGCGGCTCCGGCCGGCGTGTATTTCCAGAAATTGTAACTGTTTTTCACCTTGCCTTTCTCGGCCGTGATGTTCTGGGCCGCCGATGTCAGGGTGGCTATAATGATGGCGAGTGCCGTAAGTATTATTCTTAGTTTCATAGTATCGAGAGTCTGTAAATCGTGTTGCCGCGGGAACCGACCACCACTGAATTGCCAATAACCGCAGGCGACGATTCAAAATTCGAGCCTATGTTGCGGCGGCAGATTATCCGGCCGTCGCGGCCGTTGATGAGGTATACGTTTCCGATGCAATCGGCAGTAAAAACAAACATGCGGCCGTTTTCGTTGAGGAAACCCACGGGCGAGGACCAGGCGTAGGATTTCAGAGGAACGGAATAGACCGTGCGGCCGGTCTTCCGGTCTATGGCCAGGAAACGGCCGTTCTGGCCGTCGAGGTTTTCCACGAAATTGGCAAACAGCAGGTCGGCGCAGTCGCCGGTGCCGGGTAGGGGAGTGGCATAGAAACCGCCGTCGAAATGTTTTCCGTCTTCGCTGTCGTAGCGGCGCCCGGGGAATCTTTGTTCCCAGATTACGATTCCGTTTGCGGCGTCGAGTTTCGCCAGGCAGGCCGTGCCTTCTCCCTGCCGGTCGATTTCCGAGGACACGTAAAGGCAGGGTCTGCCGTCCTCGACGGTCAGCACGGGTGTGGCGTCGGAATCGTCGCCGGTGTGATATGACCAGACGGGTGTCATGTTGTTTAGGTTGGTGGCCACGATGTATCCGTGGTTGTCGGCCGTGAAACCATAGTTGGCCCAGACGGCCATTGACGACTCGATGCCGGGGGCGACGCCGTTCACGGTATAGGTCATCGTGGAATGCAGTCCGGGCTGCCCGTGGAGCACACGATATTTGTATATGATTCCGTTCTCGCCCGGACGGAAAATGAAATCGCCGACGCGCACCGGCGAGGAATCGAAGGCGTGCCAGCCGCGCAGGGCGCGATGGTCGCGGTTCAGCCGCTGGGTGATTCCGTGGCTGCGGAGGCTCAGGGTCAGGGCGCCGAAGAACAGGGAATCCGCCTGCACGCCGCTGCCCACATATAGATTGCCGTTGAGCGACGGGTCGAGTGCCACGGTTCCTTTCACGGGATTTGGCACCGGAATCGGCTCACGCGACTTGTGGCCCGTCTCGAAGTCTATGAAATAAACGGCCGATGCCAGCGACCCGACTATAATTTCTCGCCCGGAGAATCCCTCGGACGTGAATCCTTGCGTTGCAAAATAGTCAATCAATGAATCCGGCCATTCCACATACAGCGGCTGTCCGGTCCAGCCTGTTCCACCGCCCCAGGTGCCGTGCGATGTCTCCCGGCGGTCGGTTTCAGTGATGAAT
>CAJJOO010000139.1 GCA_905193395.1 uncultured Porphyromonadaceae bacterium | reverse complement strand
CCCGCCACCGTGCCCGTGCGGCACAGTTGCGCAAGAAAAAAGGCTGAGGACCGGTTTTTAAGGCCCGGCCCTCAGTCAATGATTGCTTACGGAATCAACGTACGAATACCTTTTTGACAGTGTCGCCGGCTCGGACAATGTAGATGCCCGGGTCGAGACCCGAGAGGGGAACCTGAACGCCCGAGAGGGTATAGGCGCTGACATCGTCGGTGTCGCCCTCGACCACGATGCAGCCGTCTGCGCCGTAGATGTTGACGGTGTTCCCAGCCTCGACGGCCGGGGATTCGACTCCGGCAATGTCGGCCGTGCCGTAGACGGCATAGGCGCCGGCAGGCAGGATGACCCCGGTGGCAGAAGGAGTGGGTGTCACGCCGTAACTGCAACTGAGCAGTTTATATTTGTTCGACGAGAGGTCGACGGAGGTGGCGATGCGGCTCTGGGCCATGGTGGAGGGATTGACAACCAGGTAAATCATCTTCTGACCGTTGGTGAGGACGATGCTGCGGCCGCTCCACGACGAGCAGTCGACCTTTGTGGTGACGTTCTTGCCGAACATGTCGGGATTGTCGGCGCGCAGGTGGCAGAGTTCCAGATAGGACTGTTTCAGGCCGGCGCGATGGGGATTTTTCAGATAGTTCCATACCACGCGCTTGGGCGATGTGTCGTTGCCCGAGCCGTTCTTGGTGGTCTGGTCGGCTCCGAATTCCTGGAACTGCCAGATCATGTGTGCGCCGGGGGCAAGGAGCATCTGTGCGGCTACGGCGCCGAGGCGGCGGGTCGACATCGGGATATTGTTTTTGACACCGGAGACGCCGTTGCGGCTCTGGGCGTAGGCCATGCGTTCCTCGTCGTGGCTCTCGGCGTAACTGACGGTCGAACCCCATGTGCGGCTGTCGAGAGGGGCGTAGAAGCGGTTGAGCGACGAGTTGCTGCTTAAGCCCATGGCAAACTGGCGACTTTCGTTGTTGATGTTGGCCCAGTTGATTTCGCCGTCGGCGGCCATGTCGTTCTCCTCCTGGGCGCCGGCCAGGTTCTCATTGATGAAATAGGCGTCGGGATTCACCTCCATCATCGCGGCGTGGAGCGATTTCATTCGAGCCACTCGCGAGGCGTTGAAGCGGTTGGTGTTGGCGTCGGAGGGCGTGCCCCAGGTGTTGGTGGCGGGATAGTAGGTGTTGCCGTAACTGTCATTGTTACCCAGTCCCTTGACGAGGTCGAAACGGAAACCATCGACCTTGTAGGCCGTCATCCAGTATTTCAGGGCGTCCTTCCACTGCTTCTGCACGGGAGCGAAGTCCTGGTTCCAGTCGTTCAGCACGCTGTAGGCATGGGGTGCAGAGCCGTTGTAGAAGGGATTCTTGGCAATGGGATACATCATGTACCAGGGATGGAGGCCGTCGCTCTGGTTGAAGACGATGTCGAGAATCACGGCGATGCCGCGTTTGTGGCACTCGTCGATGAGGCGGCGATAGTCGTCGGGCGTGCCGTAGGCCTTATCGGGGGCGAAATAGAAATTGGTATTGTAGCCCCAGGAGTTGTTGCCGTTGAATTCCATGATAGGCAGGAGTTCGATGGCATTGATGCCCAGGTCGAAGAGGTAGTCGAGTTTAGAAATTACGCCCTCGACGGTGCCTTCGCCGCGGGCCTGGCCTTCGGTGCCGGTGAAGTCACGAATCAGCAGTTCGTAGATTATGAGGTCGCTCTGCGGGACGCCCTTGAAGTCGGCCACCTCCCAGTCGTAATTGTCCATCTGCGAGTTGAAAACGGCTACGGGGGTGCCACTGACATGTGCCGAGGGGTAGGCCGGCATATTCGGGAACACGTCGGCCGGGATATAGCGGTCGTTGTAGGGGTCGAGGACCAGACGGGCATAGGGGTCGCCTACGGCCGAGATGCCGTCCACGATATAATAATATATGTAGTCGGTGCCGGGAGTGAGGCCGGTGATGGTGGTCCAGAAGTAGTCGATGCCGTCCTCGACGGTCTTGTTCATGTTGGCCGAGGAAGTGAGTGCATAATCGTTCCACGAACCGACGAGCATGACGCTCTGTTTGCCCGGAGCACAGATGGCGAAGGTCACGCTACCGTCGGAATTAGCCACGGGACCTTGGACAACCTTGCCGCCGGGGTAGGGAACTACGGCTGCCGGGGCGGTGCGTACAATCCGCAGGTCGCGCGTGACGGTGTTGCCGCCGCTGACGGCTGTGGCTGTCACGGTGTAGTCGCCCTCCCATGTGAATGAGGCAGTGCCAGTCAGGGTGCTGACTCCGGTGGCCTTAGCAATATTGTTTCCGCCCGGATAGTAGCGGATGTCGATATCGGCGGGAGCGGTGGTGTTGACCGTGAATGTGACAGGGTTACTGTCGTTGACAATCTCGCCGGCCGAGGATGTCAGTTCCATCTGGAAGCCGGGCGGCAGGACCTTGACGAAAATGTCGCCGCCGTCGGCCTCCTTACCTTCGCGCGAGCCGTTGGCATTGCGGAACACGAAAGCCAGTTTAGTGACGGTGACAGACGGGTCGGTGATGCCGTAGAAGGTGTTGATGTCCGGAATCGTCAGGGCCCAGGTGTCGGGTCCGGCATATTTGAGGCGGTATTTGTCGTTGTTGACGTTCCATGAGGTGGTGTACTTCCAGTCGTTGTCGCCGGTGGATTCGGACGTAATCACGCCGGTATGGGCGTAGATGGCGGTGGTGGACGACATGCCGGCCAGACCTCGGTTTCCGCGGTCGGCATGGAAGGTGATTGTGATGTCTTTTGTGTCGGTCTGTACAATCGGCGGGGCGCTGGTGACGACCTGTGCGGCCAAGGAGGCAGAGAACAGAATCAGGCCCGTCAGCAGTAGGTGGAATCTGAGCATTTTTCCGGAATTTGTGGTTAGAGGGAGGAAAGTCCGCGATGTTTTGATTTTTTAAACAAAGTGTCGCGCACGATAGTTTTAATTTTTTACTTAAATTTGTTGTCTCAAACCAGACCCAAACGATGAACGAAATAAAAGACAGAATCGACGCCCTGCGTCGGGAACTCAACGAGCATAACCGCCGTTACTATGTTGACAACGCTCCGGTGATTTCCGATTACGATTTCGACATGCTGCTCAAGGAACTTGAACGGCTCGAAGCGGAGCATCCCGAATACGACGACCCGCTGTCGCCCACGAGGCGGGTAGGCAGCGACCTGTTGGACGGTTTCCGTCAGGTGTCGCATGTCTATCCCATGCTGTCGCTGGCCAATACCTATTCGATCGAGGACGTGGATGCCTGGGTTGAAAGGATGCTCAATGCATTGCCGGGCCAGACCGTGACAATCGTGGGAGAACTGAAATTCGACGGTACGGGTATTTCGCTTATTTACGAGCACGGACGCCTGGTACGCGCCGTGACGCGCGGAGACGGCCAGCACGGCGACGACGTGACGGCCAATGTCAAGACAATCCGTTCGATACCGCTGGAACTGCAAGGCAGCGGCTGGCCTGATTTCTTCGAGATACGCGGCGAAATAGTGCTGCCCTACGAATCGTTCGAGCGGATAAATGCCGAACGAGCCTTCAACGAGGAGCCTCTGTTCGCCAACCCGCGCAACGCCGCGGCCGGTACGTTGAAAATGCTGAATACGGCCGAGGTGGCACGCCGCCACCTGGATGCGTTCTTCTACTATCTGCTGGGCGAAAACCTGCCCTGCGACAATCATTATGACAACATGATGATGGCCCGCACCTGGGGTTTCAAGGTTTCGGATGCCATGACTCTGCTGCCGACGCTGGCCGATGTGGACCGCTACATTAATTACTGGGCTGAGGAGCGACGCCGCCTGCCCGTAGCCACCGACGGTCTGGTGTTCAAGGTCAATTCGCTGAACCAGCAACTGAATCTCGGTTTCACGGCCAAGTCGCCCCGCTGGGCCGTGGCCTATAAATTCCCGGCCGAGCGGGCCTGCACGCGGCTGCGCTTCGTGTCGTTCGACGTGGGCCGAATGGGTATCATAACACCCGTGGCCAACCTTGAGCCGGTGCTACTGTCGGGAACAATAGTTAAGCGCGCGTCGCTGCACAACGAGGACATAATGCGCACGCTCGGAATTCACGAGGGCGATATGCTGTATGTGGAGAAGGGCGGCGAGATAATCCCCAAAATCACCGGTGTGGACCTTGAGGCGCGAGCCGAGGGCAGCGAGCCGGTGCGCTTCGTGAGCCATTGCCCGGCCTGTGGCACGCCTCTGGTGCGCGTCGAGGGCGAGGCCGCGTGGGTGTGCCCGAACAAATATGGCTGCCCGCCGCAGATTGTGGGCCGCGTGGAGCACTTCGTGGGCCGGCGGATGATGAATATCGACGGTATCGGCGAGGAGACGGCCAAGGCACTTTACGACAAGGGCCTGGTGATGAATTTCGGCGACCTGTATTCGCTGACAGCCGGCGACCTGATGACAATCGAGGGTTTCGCGACCAAGAGTGCCGAGCGTGTAATCGCCGGTATCGAGGCGTCGAAATCAGTTCCCTACGAGCGCGTGGTCTATGCCTTGTCGATACCCTTTGTCGGCGAGACGACGGCGCGGAAGATTGCCCGTGCAACGGGTAACATCGACAATCTGATGAACTGGGACGCGGCGCGGCTGGAATCAATCGAGGATGTCGGCCCGAAGGTTGCGGCAGCCATCGTGGAATATTTCGCCGAGCCGGCCAACCGCCGCAACGTCGAGCGTCTGCGCGAGGCTGGCGTGACGCTGTCCCAGCCGGAAGGCGAGGAAATGCAGGCGTCGGATGTGCTTGCAGGCAAGACTTTCGTGATCAGCGGTGTGTTCGAGCGTCACAGCCGCGACGAGTACAAGGCCATGATTGAAAGCAACGGCGGCCGCAATGCGGGTTCCATATCGTCGAAGACCGACTATGTCCTGGCGGGCGCGAACATGGGGCCTGCTAAACTTGAAAAGGCCACGCGCCTCGGTATTCCCGTGATTGACGAGAACGAATTCCTGGCGATGATAGGGCA
>CAJJOO010000138.1 GCA_905193395.1 uncultured Porphyromonadaceae bacterium | reverse complement strand
AAAAGACGGTAAGGCCGCCATACCCCGAGTCGAACACACCGATCGGCCCGGGGCATGACGTTGCCTTTATGTCGTCCGTAGGGTTCAAAGGCGGCTCTTGATTTGAGCGGTTTCCTGTTCGAAGCCCGGCTTTTCGAGCAGGGCGAACATATTGCGTTTATAGGCCTCTACACCGGGCTGGTTGAAGGGATTCACGCCGAGGATATAGCCGCTGATACCGCAGGCAGCCTCGAAGAAGTAGATCAACTGGCCAAGCGAGTGGGCATCGAGTTGCGGGATAACAACCTGCATGTTGGGCACGCCGCCGTCAACGTGGGCGATGCGTGTGCCCAGTTCGGCCATCTTGTTCACGTGATCTACATGCTTTCCTGCCAGATAGTTCAGGCCGTCCAGGTTGTCCTTGTCCGAGGGAATCACGACGCTGTGATACTGCTTCTCGACCGAAATTACAGTCTCGAAGATGATGCGTTCGCCGTCCTGGATCCACTGACCCATGGAGTGGAGGTCGGTGGAGTTGTCGACGGCTGCGGGGAAGATGCCCTTGTGGTCCTTGCCCTCGCTTTCGCCATAGAGTTGTTTCCACCATTCGCCGAAGAAATGGAGTTTGGGATTGTAGTTCACCAGAATCTCGATTTTCTTGCCGGCGCGATAGAGGGCGTTGCGGGTCATGGCGTATTTCAGCGAGGCTGTGTTCTCGCCCGAAAGGGTAGCCTTTTCCATTTCACGGGCGCCATCGAGCAGGGCGTTGATGTCGTGGCCGGCCACAGCGATGGGCAGCAGACCCACGGGAGTCAGCACCGAGAAACGTCCGCCCACATTGTCCTCGATCACGAAAGTCTTGTAGCCTTCGGTGGTGGCCAGGGTGCGGAGGGCGCCGCGGTGGGCGTCGGTGATGGCCACGATGCGTTTCGAAGCCTCGGCGCGGCCGACGGCGGCTTCCAGTTGCTCCTTGAGGATGCGGAAAGCGATGGCAGGTTCGGTGGTGGTACCGGACTTGGAAATCACGATGATACCGAAGCGCTTGTCTTCGAGATATTTCTGAAGTTCATAGAGGTAGTCCTCGCCGATGTTCTGGCCGGCGAAGACAACACGTGTGCCTTCGACCACGCCCATCGAATTGCCGAGGGCCTCGATAACGGCCTTGGCGCCGAGGTAACTGCCGCCGATGCCGATGCAAACCACCACGTCGCAGAGGCTGCGGAGGCTTGCGGCCGTGGCATTGATGTCGTCGACGAGGGCCTGTGTGGTTTCGGTGGGCAGTTTCACCCAGCCCAGGAAATCATTGCCGGCACCTGTGCCGTTCTGGATTTTGGCCAGGCCGTCTTCGGCGGCGGGCTTCAGTGCTTCGATGTCCTTTTCGGGGAGCAGGGGCAGCACGTCCTTGATGTTAACTTGAATCATAATCCTATTGGTTATTTTATGGGGGTTGTTATGTCAGTTTCGGTGTTTTCAGTGAGAACAATTTCTTCCGCGCAAAGTTATAAAAAAAGCGGCTAACCGCCAACACAAATCAGCCCCGGCGGGGAGTCGTGATGCAATTTTGTCTTTTTTTGAATATTTTGCTAACTTTGCGGCCGTTATGAAAACCCTGCATCTACTTGTATTTCTCGCTGTCCTGGCCATGGCGGCGCCGGTTTCGGGCGCCGAAGGCCGTATCCGATGGATTACCGAACGCTATAATTTCGGCGCCTTTGCCGAGGACGACGGTCCCGTAACCTGCCGTTTCCTGATGGTAAACGACGGTCCCGCCGCCGTCTCCATCGTGTCGGCCCGCGCCACCTGCGGCTGCACTCAGCCCAAATATCCCGTATCGTCCATCGCCCCCGGCGACACAGCCGCCATCGAGGTGACCTACGACCCGCAGGGCCGACCCGGCCGCTTCGAGAAACAGGTTTATGTGGAAACCTCCGGCACTCCGCGCAAAAGCAAACTCGTCATCACCGGCATCGTAATCGGTTCGGGCGAGACGGTGGCGCGGCGCTTCCCGGTTGATCTGGGGCCGCTGAAAGTCACCCACCCCACCGTGATGCTGGGCGAGGTGAACAAGGGCCACATCAAGACTGTATATTTCGAGGGCTACAACCGTTCGGCCGACTCGCTCAGGGTGAAGATTGTCAAGGCTCCGGCCTATCTTGAAGCGATTCCCGTGCCCACGGTTTCGGCGCCGGGCGAGCAGTCGACAATTGTATTTTATGTCCACAGCGACAAATGCCCGCTATACGGTCTTGTCGAGGACTCGCTGACAATCGAGACCGCACCCGGGCAACTCCACACACTGCCGGTGACGCTGATTGTAAACGAGGATTTCAGCAACCGCAGCGGCTCGATGGCCGACGCACCCATCGCCGTAATGGCTGAAAGCATAGACCTGGGTGAGGTGACTCGCGCCAACGGTCCCGTCACCGCCACCTTCACGATAGCCAATACCGGAAAGGACCGGCTGGAAATCCGCCGCATCTATTCGGCCGACGCCGGAATCAGCGCCGTGGCCAAATCCATGTCGGTGAAGCGCGGCAAGCGCAACGAAGTCACCGTGACCGTAGACCCGGCGGCCATCACCGGCGATATGGTGAACGCGCGCCTGACGGTAATCACCAACGACCCCCTGCACCCGACACACACAGTGCGCGTGGTGGGAATAATCAAATAATATCTCAGGGATTGAAGCGCAGCGGCATCGGACCGCAGCCGCCGTTGACCCAGGTGCGCACCACGCGGTGAGACAAGGGGCTTCCGGCCATCGGCGTCCAGCCGCAGAGGCTCAGCACGTCGCTGTCGGCCACCACATGCGGTTCGGCGAGCCGCTCGACCAGCACCATATCGGCATAGGCACCCGGCACAAGGCGTCCGCGTCCCTCGATACCGTACAGGGCAGCCGGAGCCACGCACATGCGGCGCACGGCCTCGTCGGGGCCGAAAAGGTCAATCATCGCGGGCAGCGAGAACTGGACCATCGGCGCGCCCGAGGCCGCATGCAGCACATCGCCGCTCTTGTCCTCGGGGCGGTGAGGGGCATGGTCGGTGGCAATGATGTCCAGACGCCCTTCGGTAACGCCACGGCGCAAGGCGGCGCGGTCGGCGGCACTTTTCACAGCCGGATTCATCTTGATTCTTGACCCGAGACGCGGATAGTCGTCGGCGGTCCACAGCAGGTGGTGGGGCGAGACCTCGGCCGTAATGCGCTTGCCGGCAGGCGAGGGAGAGGGGTCGAACATGGCGGTTTCCTCACGCGTGGTGACATGGGCCACATGCAGGCGGGTGCCGTAGCGCGCGGCGAGCGTCAGGGCGCGTTCGGTGGCCGCAGCACAGGCGCGGTTGTCGCGCAGCCGTGAGTGCCACCGCATGTCCTCGGGATGGCGCAGAGGGGCGTGACGGGCCATATTGGCGTCGATTATGTCCTGGTCCTCGGCATGCACCACCACCCGTCCGGGCTGGTCGGCGAATACCGCCGCAAGAGCGTCGGTACCACGCAGCAGCATGCCTCCGGTCGACGAACCCATGAACACCTTGACGGCGGCCACGCGGGTATAGTCGGCCCGCTGCAACTGGTCGAGATTGTCGGCCGTGGCGCCTATCATGAAGGCATAGTTCGCCAGGGATGTGGCCTCGGCGCGGCGCATTTTGTCGGCCCAGGCATCGAGAGTCACCGTGGGCGGGACGGTATTGGGCATGTCGATGTAGGATGTGACGCCTCCGGCCACCGCGGCAGCGGATTCCGAGGCGATTGTGGCCTTAGCCGTCAGACCGGGTTCGCGGAAATGCACATGGCAATCGATGGCACCGGGCAGCAGTATGCGGCCGGCGGCATCCACGGTCTCGCCGGAACGCGCCATCACTTCGCGGGGAGGCTCGCCCTCTCCAATGGATTCGATGAGCGGGCCGGAAGTCAGCACCCAGCCCCGGCGCGCGGGATTCTCGCCGTCTACTATCTCAGCGTTATGAATCAGCATGGCATCAGCGCGAGCAGTCGGGATATTTGCGGAACAGGCTGTTCCATTTCAGGCGGATGACCCCGAACACGGCCTCGCCGAAAATTCCGGAACTCATCTTGGACGTTCCCAGCACGCGGTTCACGAACACGATGGGCACTTCGACCACACGGAATCCGTATTTGTAGGCCGTGAACTTCATCTCTATCTGGAAGGCGTAGCCCTTGAACTTGATTTCGTCCAACGGCAGCGTCTCGAGCACGCGGCGGCGGTAGCAGACAAATCCGGCGGTGGTGTCGTGGACCGGCATGCGGGTGATGAGGCGCACGTACTTGCTGGCATAGTAGGACATCAGTACTCGCCCCATAGGCCAGTTCACCACGTTCACTCCCGTCACATAGCGCGAGCCAATGGCCACGTCGGCGCCGTCGACGGCGGTGGCCTTGTAGAGTTTCAGCAAATCGAGCGGATTGTGCGAGAAATCAGCATCCATCTCGCAGATATAGTCGTAGCCGTGCTCCAGACACCATTTGAAACCGGCGATGTAGGCCGTTCCGAGGCCCAGTTTACCCTTACGTTCCACCAGATGGACGCGGCCGGGATATTCCTCGATTTTGCGGCGCACGATGTCGGCGGTGCCGTCGGGCGAGTTGTCGTCAATCACCAGAACATCGAATGGATGCTCCAGCGCCATAACGGCGTCGATAATGGCGGCGGCATTCTCGCGCTCGTTGTACATCGGAATTATCACTGCCGCATCGCGGCGATTTGAAGCGTCGGTTGTCATTGTCCGGGATATAGATTTGAGGCACAAAAATACACAAACATTCACGAAAAAACAAACCCCGCCGCCACGCCGGGGCAAAAAAACTGCGGTAACGCAGTCAAACCATGCAAAACGCCGGGATATTTGCGTTTTTTGAGTTAAGATTTGTAAAAATACATTATCCTGGTAAAGTAATTTTGTATTTTTGGCGTCAGATTCCGGAGGGAACCCAAAATGACCTTTTTTACATTCTATATTTTTATTTAGTAGTGGTGCGATAAAAATCCAACTACTGCGGTTAAATGATTAATA